>NZ_JBVAPG010000350.1:0-2787 GCF_055413685.1 Bradyrhizobium sp. LeoA1Lang
CGCCTACCTGAAGCTCCAGGCTGCCACTGAGATGACAGGAGGTCGATTCCACCGAATTAGAAGCTCGGCGGCCACGAAATGCGCCAGTGCGCTCCAAGTTGCACCATTTTCACACGGCCTGGGCCCGCAACCGACCTTCCGACCGTCGTGTCGAGTGCCGGTTATCGGGGGTAAAGCGGAAGTCGCCGGATGATGCCGTGAAGTCGCAGTTTGACCCAGAGCAGACTCATTTCTCACGACACGTTGGGACGCCACGCGATAACGCCTTCTGTACGGGCACGCACTTCTGTGACGCGAGGCACGTCGCTACACCCTCAAAGCCCGGAGCGCCAAGATAGGGCGCGACGCGTGTTCGCGGATCGTGATTGGCAGGACAGAGGCTAACGGCCGCCAAGTCCAAAATCGCTGGTGTGGTCCGGCCCACCCACCTCCTTGATGAAGGCGAGCAGGAGCGTGCTGAGCCGAACCGGCTGCTCCTGTTGGATCCAGTGACCGGCGCCCTCGATCAGCTCGATGCCACCCATCCTCGTCGCCGCCTTCGTTCTCATAAGATCGACCGCACCTGGCGCCGAATAGGTGCCCCAATCGCTCTTACCGCCGATGAAGAGCGATGGGACATCGATCGTCTTGCCCGAAAACAGGCGCAACTCAGCGTTTAGGTCAGGATCGGAATAGACGCGATAAGCCTGCAGGGCGCCTTGAAACCCAGTGCGGCCATATTCCTCCGTGTACACTCCAAGTTCCGGTTCGGTAAGCCATTTGCAGGCCTGGACCTCGGCGGCGGAAGGTTGGAATGGAGCGACGGTCTGGGGCATCGTCTTGCCAAGATCCTTGACGTAATAGGTGGGCATTTGTGCAAGTTCGATGGCGGTTCGCGCCTTCAACGGATGCGGCTTATTTCCCGGCCAGTCAGCGCTCTTGACGTAGAAAAATGCACGAAGAAACGCATGTAAACCTTGAGGGGCGTGCCACAAGTCATCGTTCGCCTCCCGTGTGCTCAAGTATTGTTGGTAATACTCTCTCGGCGGATCGAGCGCCGCCAGCGCGGCCGCTAACTTTTGGTTTTCAGTGCTCGGCTGGACCGACGATGCCTCGCTTTCCGCGGTGTTGAACGGAAACGCCGGCGGACCGGGGAACGGTGCGCTCATCAGCACCACCGAGGGAAAGACGTCAGGTCGGGCCAGCGTACAATAGGCCGCCACGGGCGAGCCGAAGTCGTGCCCGACGAGCATTACCGTGCGCCGATACCCCAACGCCGAAACCAATCCGAGGGCGTCACGCGTCATATTCAAAAGGCTGAAGGGCGCGAGCGGGACGTCATAGCCGTTCACCCAACCGGTGGTGCGGCCAAAACCCCGCTGGTCGGGCGCCACGACGTGGTACCCGGCGTCAGCCAGAATTGGGATCAGGTGTCGCCAGCCGTAAGCCAAATCCGGAAAGCCGTGCAGGAGCAGCGCGAGCGGCCGACCGGCGCTTTCGTAACCGGCCTCGAGAATATGGACATCGAGGCCGTTGACCCCATGGATCATGCGCGAGCGGACCCCCTCGGGAAGCGTTCCCTCGCCATATGTTGATGTGGTCAAATCAGTTCCTCCTATGGGGTTTGCATGGGCTGGTCGAAGTGAAACCGCAATCAGGCTGGCCGCGCCCATCGCTAAGACAGCTCGTCGGGACGCCGATGGCTTAAAACTAACTGGATGACTCATTTCGAAACGCACCGTCCGCGTGCAGGCGCTTGACCTAGGCTTTGGTAGAGGGGCATCACCAGATTCATGTTATGGCGATCACCATAGTATGTCGATCACCATAGTAGCGTCAAGCGAAAGGTGTTACGTTCACGCCATGCCACGTAAGACTGACGCCCGCGCTCGCGCGATTGCCACGGCCGAACGACTGTTTCGCATCCAAGGCTACACTGCGACTGGATTGACCCAGATCATTGAAGAAAGCGGTGCGCCTAAAGGATCGTTCTACTTTCACTTTCCACGCGGCAAGGCACAGCTCGCAGAAGAAGCAATCGATCATTACGTTGCGAGTAGAATTGCGGTATTGCGGAATGTCTCGGCGAATACGACGGGCGATGCTCTGAATTTTGTTCATGAGATTTTCAGCACATTCGCGGCCGAAATGATCGCCTCTGATTTCCAGTATGGGTGTCTGATGCAAAATCTGGCGAATGAGCTACCCGCGCTCGACGCTGAGCTGACCAAACGGGTAGCGCGCGGATTTGTTGATTCGACCGAGATTGTTGCTGAGCATTTTAGGGGGTGCGGTTTCGTTCCCGCGCGCGCATCCTCTACCGCAGCCGCGTTGGTAGCCGCCCTCGAAGGCGCGCGAACAATTGCCCGCTTGGAGCGCACGCCGGCTATATTTGAGGCGCTGGCGGATGTTAGTTGCCAAAGATGCCAACCACCAGAATGACGTGGAGGTTCGCCGTCGCGATAACCTCATGTCGGCTCCTGGACCATCTCGGACATACTGTGAGGTCTGCTTTGATGCTCCTCTTAGGGTTACAGCAGACATCTGCACCGACTGAGCTACAGCGGTATGCTGAGTGGATGCCCTAGTCGGTTCAAAATCCCGAAATCCAGTTGCGGCGGCCTTGCATCGTCTCCGCCTTGCAGGGAAGACAGCGACACCCCCAGGAGGCGCACCGCTTTCGGAGGTGCCGTCGCGAACTTGGTTGGAATTTGTCCGTCGCGAGTCTCCGGTGAACGGATGATATCTGCTCAGGCGGCAAGATCAACCGGCTGAGCAATGGGCTTGCTGGCGAGGGTCTGCCAGCCG
>NZ_JBVAPG010000351.1:0-2771 GCF_055413685.1 Bradyrhizobium sp. LeoA1Lang
CTTCGACGTATCCATTCCAATGCGGATAATCTGCGTCACGGACGGCTCCCTCGTTTGAGATTTCGACAACCTCATTCTGGCACAACTGATGCCGTAGGGGGCCGTCCACCCCATCAACCACAGGGAGGAGTTGTGGCGGGAGCAAGCGGTTGCAGCGGAGCATACAACAACGGCCTGTGGTTATGGGTCCCGGGTCAAGCCCGGGACGACGTGGGGTTAGTGCTGATTCAATTTTCAAACAGCGTTGAGGATGTGAGACCGCATTCTCGCGGCGCATTACGCCCGAGCTTTGCGTCTCGTTTCACCCTCTTCGATATCAGAGGGCGCAGGGAAAGCCGGGTGCCGGTTGCACCCATGGGTCCCGTGCAACAAAAAGCACGGGGTAGGACCACAGGTTCAACCGAAGCATTCCGGCTTTCCCTGCGCGATGGTGTTACGGCTTACTTCGTGCTCTCCCCGGTGACCGGGCTTTCTTGCCACCGTCATCTCAAGCGCGAACTTGTTTCGCGCAAAAAACTTAGCGCCAGCGTCGGGGCGCCAGGACCACACGACTTCGCCGTCCGCTGATGTCACGCTCGTCAGTCGCAACACCTGCGTCCACCGCATCCCACCGCAACGTTCGTGACGATCGCGAGCCGCCCCTCATCTTGGGTGAGACGCGCGGAGTTAAATCACTGATTTGCCCGTCGGGTTGATTTGTCGCACCCAAAGTATCCACATCGTCATTGCGAGCGGAGCGAAGCAATCCATAGTGCCGCAAGCGGAGACGTGGATTGCTTCGCTCGCTCGCAATGACGGCTGCGTAGGGTGGGTTGGCGAAGCGTAACCCACCGAGAGCCGCGGGAAGAAAGTCTTGTAGGGTGGGCAAAGGCGCGTCGATCGCGCCGTGCCCACCATTGAGCACTCCGCTCGCAAGGGTGGGCACGCTGCGCTTTGCCCACCCTACAAGTATTGCGACCCTGCAACTCACAATGTGCAGCGGCGCTGCGTCCGCATCTGCTGCTGCTCGGCCATCGCGGCGGTGAAGGTCGGGACCGGCTTGCTGACGACCTGGTAGGTTGAGGGCCATTGCATCGGCTTCCGCTGCAGGTCCTCATTCCAGATCTGGCAGATGCCGGTGTTCTCCCAGCGGATCACGTAATAGCCGGCCTCTGCGGGCTTGGCGGCGAAGGCCGCAACAGCGAAGCAGGTGGCGAGGCAGAGGGCGGTAGCGCGACGCATGACGTATCTCCTGTCGAATTTGTTATTTGGCTGCCTCCGCGATCGGCCGCGGCGCCGCCGATCTTTCGCGATCGTTTATGGCGTTATTGGTACGGCAAGAGCCTGCCCCCTCCAAATCGGGAGGCTGCGATGACTTTATCAACTGCAGTTTCACCGGCCGCTTCGCGCGGCGGTATGTCGATCCTCCACTCGCTCGTCAGACAGCAGCCAATCCGCCAGCTCCTGCCACGGCCGCAACGACCAGCTTCCCGAAGCTGCGCCCGATGGCGACGCCAGCACGAAGATGACGGGGAATTCCGGCAGCGCAGCTTGCCGGCCTAGCGCGATCGCTGTCGTTGGTCGTTCGTAGAACAGGGATGCCGCCTTCTTGCTGGTGAACGCGATGGCCTTGGGCTGATAGATCAGCATCTTCTCGCAGAACGCCGGCACATCGACAGGGAAGGCGAGCGCCCGGTGGTCCATCCCCGCGCCCGTCTTGCACATGTCGGTGAAGCCGATGCCGAGTTCGAGGAGCGCCGGAAATTCATGCGGCTCGAAGCGGCGCGGCGTGATGCCGACCTGATGCAGCGTGCGCCAGAAGCGATTGCCGGGATGCGCGTAGTAATGGCCGAGGTCCGCCGACCGCTGGCTCGCGGCGGTGCCGACGAAGACCAGGCGCAGATCGGCGGCAAGCTGGTCGGGCAGCCGTTCGCGAGGCGCGGGCGCGCCGCTCATGAAGCGCGCAGGCTCGCCACACCCTCGATCTCGATCAGCATCTTCGGATCGGGCAGCGCCACCACCACGCAGGTGGTGCGTGCCGGGTAGGGCGCCGGCCCGAACGCCTCGGCATAGAGCTTGTTCATCGTGGCGACATCGGAGGCGCGCGTCAGCAGCACGTTGACCTTGGTAAGATCGCGCACCGTCGCGCCCGCCTCGTCCAGCACGCGCTTGAAGTTGGTGACGACGTTGGCGAACTGTGCCTCGAAGGTCTCAGGCAGCGCGCCGTTGGCGTCGAAGCCGGGGATGCCGGAGATGAAGAGGAGATCGCCGACGCGGGCGCCGAACGAGAGCGGCGGCGCCTTGACGCCGGGCGGGGGAGGGAAGTGCTTTATGGACATGGGGCATCCTCGCGTGGTCGTTGGACAGATGAGATGCAGGATAGATCAGTGGCCGGTATGAGCCAATGGATCGCGCGAATGCACATCCGAGGATCGGCCTCTCAATATGCGGGACGAGCGGCCGCTCGATCCAGGCAGCCAACTCCTCAGGGCAGACCTGCAAAGTTGTCTCGACCGGCGACGCAACCACAGATCAAGTAGCGTTGCCGCTCTGCGATGGTGGGAAATAACTAGAGCGTCGGTTCTGATGAAATCAGAGCCGACGCTCTAGATTCTTGTTTTGACGCGTTTTCTTCACGCGAACCGGTGTCCACTTCGCTCGAAAACGCTCTAGCATTACAGTTGTTTTTTTAGTGGGTTTCTGAATCCATGGGCAACCATGATTCGAAGATCGTGGACGCAGGCAGCGTCGATTGAGGAGACGCTTGCGTTGTGGGCGGCGTCGCTTCGGGA
>NZ_JBVAPG010000352.1:0-2754 GCF_055413685.1 Bradyrhizobium sp. LeoA1Lang
GAGTCACCTTCCTGCCTGGCATCAAGCATGGCATTTGCCATCGTTACACCTCCACCGATCCGCTCATGCCAGGCTGTATCGCGCGCAAGCCGAAGGATGGCTAGGTGGGGGCCTCATGCCGGTTACTGTTCGTCGGCGAACGCGATCGTCTCGTTGACGAGGCCGGCGATCTTTCCTAGGCTGAGACCCTCATTCATCAATTGCTGGCCGAAACCGGTGACGCCGGCTCCGCCGAGGACGCTGCCGCCCTCTGAGTCTTCACCATCATGCTTCGTCACTGATTCCGAAGCGCCGGGAATGGACTCGATCATACGCCCCACGGGGCCGTCGGCTCCCTCGCGTTGCAGGAAACCAGCATCATGGCAACGGCCTTCTCTGCGAGAGCCGGGTCGACGCCGACATCGGTGGCGATGCGCGAGACGAATTCTTCTATGCAGGGTTTCTCGCTTGAGGGCGTGTGGTCAGTTATCGCATCCATAGCACGATAGCTGCGAGAGTGACGACTGGGCGGTAATTCGGGCAGTTTTTTCGTGGGTTGCTACGCGTCGGAACTGTTTGAGCTTACCGAAGCAGCACTCCACCAGATGTAGTTGTTCATAGAGAGTCTGCCGGGTTTGTAACCCTCGGCGGTCACGACGATCAAGATCGGCATATCTACCCCTTAGAATGCATTTGTGGGACCGATCCATCGTGTGATTGTCGTCCATCAAAGCATTGATTTACGGATAATGAGAATGGCGAATACTTGAGCTTGGTCGAGGTCAGATAATTGGCGATCTTTGTCCTGTCTGCGACAAAGAGGTGGAGAGGGAATATCAGCGGAGGCTCGTGTCCGTTCTGATCGGCATGTACGTCACAAGTCTCGCGTGGCTCATACCGCGCCGTCTGTAGACAAACCTTGGTATAGGTTTTGCAACCGGTTCTATATCGCCTGTTTACCTCTGTAGAGTTGAGCCACCCGTTGAGTCGTGTGTACTTTCGACGTCGAAGCTGGACCATTTGACAATCGGGGGGTCGCGAAACCTTAAGCTCACTTGATAGGCTGTTGCGTGCCATTGAGGCGCGAGGGACGAAGTTGAATGGAAACACGTGAGCCCACTTTCGCCTTGGAGATCCATCAGCACATTGTTTCGTTCCTGCAGAAGTCAGATCCAGTGATTTTGGACATTGGCTGCTACGACGGCGTTGACTCGTTACGTTTTCTTCGGCTTTGCCCAGAGGGCTGAGCCCTGCTGCTTCCAGCTGCCCCCGGGCGATTGCTCGCTTTAGAGAAAAACATTGGTGCCTATCTTGAGAAGGTGCCTCTAATCAACATCGCGATCAGCGATCAAAATGGCAGGGCCGAATTTCATGCAAGCGACGGAGATGGAGAAGCTCAGGAACATGAGCCTTTAGATCACCATACGAAGACCGTTGATTGACATTCGAAAAAAATAGACTGGCACGTCTGGCTGAGTGGTCGTAGTTAGATAGTGGGAAACACAGCACGGCTTCCGTTATACAACTGAAGTCTGTAATGGGAGCAACTGGCGAACCTTTGCACTTGACCGCTGCCACTATGAAGGCAGCTGGAGGTGCTAAGGGAGTGATCTGAATCTGCCGCAAGCCTGATGACCAATGTTGGTCTGGTCCCGCTGACGCGTGATCCGACGCTCTTCGGAGTTGGAAAGTTGAATGCCCGCCTTTGATGCCGCTTTGTTTTTTCTGGCCGCAACGACGTTTTTTGCGGCCTTTGTAAATGGAGCCATCGGCTACGGCTTTTCGTCACTCACTGTACCCCTTGCGCTGGTTTTCTACACCAATCGCATTCTCAACCCCGCCATCGTCATCATCGAGGTCTTCGTCAACGTCTACGTCCTCTCCATCAATCTGAAGGGCGTGCCGGCGGTTTGGAAACGCATATTTCCCATCTTGCTCGGGCTCTTGCCGGGCATTGCGATCGGCGGCTATGCACTGGCCTCGCTGCAGCCGGGCTGGATCAAATTCGCCACCTACACGATCATTCTGCCCCTGATCCTGCTGCAAGCCGCCGGTTGGCGCCGCCGGATCGAGGCAAGCTGGCTAATCGGCCTGCCATTCGGGTCGATGCTGGGCGTCCTCTACTCGGTGACGACCATCTCAGGCCCGCCTTTGGCGATGCTGTTCAACAATCAGGGCCTCGTCAAAAACGAATTTCGCGCCGGACTAGCCCTGGTTCGTGTGGCGGAATCGAGCGTAACCGCCTTCATCTATTATAAGCTCGGCCTGTTCATTTCAGAAAGCGGCAGCCTGCTTTATGTCTTTATTCCTAGCGTCGTGCTCGGCATTCCGCTGGGATCTTATGTTATCCGCCGGCTTGATCCGGAGATCTTCCGCCGCATCTGCATGAGTTTTGATGCCTGGGTCGTGGGCTTCGGCCTGTCACGGGTGCTAATCGAGCTCGCCCTGATGCAGAGCCCGTGGGCCTATGGCGTGATGGCAGTAACGATCCTGATCGATCTTTACCTGCTATACACGTTCTTCACGGCACATAACGGCGGCCCTGGGCGACCTCAGAGACAAGCGCGGCGCGCCGAGCGCGAGGTTAGAGCGAGCTCAAGTTGAATGGATCTGGTGTTCTGTCCGCATAACAGAAATGCACACGATCAAACGTAACCGGCATGAGGCCCCCACCTAGCCATCCTTCGGCTTGCGCGCGATACAGCCTGGCATGAGCGGATCGGTGGAGGTGTAACGATGGCAAATGCCATGCTTGATGCCAGGCAGGAAGGTGAC
>NZ_JBVAPG010000353.1:0-2686 GCF_055413685.1 Bradyrhizobium sp. LeoA1Lang
CGACGTATTACTGCGCCCTTGGAAGCCGCTCCTTCGGAACGGCGGGATGATCTTCCAAAGCGTCGGCTTCGCCGACCCCGTTAATTACCCGGGTCGCGCTTCGCGCTCACCCCGGCTTTCCTGTCGGCTTCGCGCAGAACTGACAGGAAAGGTCTTCCGGAATGAAAAAGCCCTCGCGGCAGATCAGGGACGAAATCGCTCGGCTCCAGGAGCAGCTAAAGCAGGCTGAAACGCGGGAGGCCGAGCGCATCGGGCGCATCGCGCTGAAGGCCGGGATGGGAGAAATCGAGATCGAGGAAGGCGCGCTGCTGTCGGCCTTCGAGGAGATCGCCGGCCGGTTTCGCAAGGGCAGCGGCCGAACCGCAAAGGCGGCCGCGGCCGTCGCGTCTGGCGCGTCTTCGGGCGTGGCTGAACAGGGCTGAACGCATGCGCCGCTCCGATGCCACAAACGCCCGCAAGAAGGACACGCGGGAGAAGATCGAGCTCGGCGGCCTGATCGCCAAGGCCGGGCTGCGCTACGAGAAGCGTGCGCTGCTGCTGGGATTGCTGATCGATGCCGCCGACCGTCTCCGCGGCAACGAGGCAGAACGCGAGCGCCTGACGGCGATCGGCGCGAAGGCGTTCGGTCATGAGAGCAAGTAAGATCGCCCTGGCGATCACGCCGGCCGTGCTGATGGCAGGCTTGTGCCTCGTCTTCACCGGCATCGAAGCGTGGCTTTCGAAGTTCGGGACAACCCCGAACGCGCGGCTGGCGCTCGGCCGGATCGGCATCGCCCTGCCCTATCTCATGGCCGCGGCGATCGGCGTGGTCTTCCTGTTCGCGGCGGCTGGTGCGACGGCGATTCGCTCGGCCGGTTGGAGCGTCGTGTTCGGCGGCCTGCTTGTGGTCGCGATCGCCGCCTCGCGCGAGATCGTGCGTCTGCATTCCTTCGCCCATGCCCTGCCCGCTGGAGACCGGCTTGTCACTTACGCCGATCCCGCGACTGTCATCGGAGCGACCATCGCGGCGCTCGCCGTCGTGTTCGCTCTGCGCGTGGCCATGAGAGGCAATGGCGCCTTCGCCGCCGCTGAACCGCGCCGCATTCGGGGCCGGCGCGCCATCCATGGCGAGTCGGACTGGATGACGATGACCGAGGCTGCGCGGCTGTTCCCGGAGGCGGGTGGCATCGTGGTCGGGGAGCGCTATCGCGTCGATCGGGATGCGGTGGCCGACCAGTCCTTCCGCGCCGATGACGCCGAGGCATGGGGCGACGGCGGCAAGTCTGCTTTGCTCTGTTTCGATGCGTCCTTCGGCTCGTCGCACGGCATCGTGTTCGCCGGTTCCGGCGGCTTCAAGACAACATCCGTCACGGTGCCGACAGCGCTCAAATGGGGCAGCGGACTGGTCGTCCTCGACCCCTCTAACGAGGTCGCACCGATAGTCACGAGACACCGGCACGGGGCGGGTCGCCAGGTCTTCGTGCTCGACCCGCGCTCCTCGGCAATCGGCTTCAATGCGCTCGACTGGATCGGCCAGCACGGCGCAACAAAGGAAGAGGACATTGCCGCCGTCGCGTCATGGGTCATGACCGACAATCCGCGCCAGGGCTCGGCGCGGGACGACTTCTTTCGTGCCTCGGCGTTGCAGCTGCTGACGGCGCTAACCGCCGATGTCTGCCTGTCCGGTCATACGGAGAAGAAGGACCAGCACCTGCGCCAGGTCCGTGCCAATCTGTCCGAGCCGGAGCCGAAGCTGCGCCAGCGGCTTCAATCGATCTATGACAACTCGGAATCCGCCTTCGTGAAGGAGAATGTCGCGCCCTTCATCGCCATGACGCCGGAGACCTTTAGCGGCGTCTACGCCAACGCGGTGAAGGAAACCCACTGGCTCTCCTATGCCAACTACGCCGCGCTCGTATCCGGGTCGAGCTTCACGACGGCCGAGCTCGCGGAGGGCGGGACGGACGTCTTCATCAATCTCGACCTGAAGACACTGGAGAACCACGCCGGCCTCGCCCGCGTCATCATCGGCGCGCTGCTTAACGCCATCTACAATCGCAATGGCGAAGTGACCGGCCGCACGCTGTTCCTGCTTGATGAGGTCGCTCGCCTCGGGTACTTACGCATTCTCGAAACCGCGCGCGACGCGGGTCGTAAATACGGCATCACCCTGCTGATGCTCTACCAGTCGATCGGCCAGATGCGCGAGGCCTATGGCGGCCGTGATGCCACCAGCAAGTGGTTCGAGAGCGCGTCCTGGATCTCCTTCTCGGCGATCAACGATCCCGAGACGGCGGACTACATCTCCAAGCGCTGCGGTGACACGACGGTCGAGGTGGATCAGCTGAGCCGGTCCTCGCAGATGTCGGGTTCCTCCCGGACGCGGTCCAAGCAGCTCGCGCGCCGGGCGCTCATGCTGCCGCATGAGGTGCTACGTATGCGGACGGACGAGCAGATCATCTTCACCGCCGGCAATCCGCCGCTACGCTGCGGCCGCGCCATCTGGTTCCGGCGCACCGACATGCAGGCGTGCGTCGGCGAGAACAGGATCCCATCAGAGAAGCTGGGTGGGCACCCAGAACCTAGTACCCGGAATCAGAGCTGAGTGATACGGCGCCCTGTGAAGCGGCGTTGACGGACCTTTTTCTTGGTCCAGACGAAGGGCTCGGCTTTGTCGTTGTACGCGTTGACGTAGGCATCGATGTGT
>NZ_JBVAPG010000354.1:0-2650 GCF_055413685.1 Bradyrhizobium sp. LeoA1Lang
CGGTCCGACCTGCGCCGCGTTCAGCGCGTCGCTGCGTGAGCGATGGCGGGCGATTGCCATGACCGAACTTCCTTCGCATCCGCGGCTTGTCCGCAAACTCCAGGACGCGCTTGGCGACCAGATCTGCGCCGCGCTCGATGATCCGGCCGTTGTCGAAGTGATGCTCAATCCAGACGGCCGGCTTTTCATCGAACGGCTCGGCCACGGAATGGCAGCGGCCGGAAACTTGCCTGCCGCGACCGCCGAGATCGTTATCGGCAGTGTCGCGCATGCGCTGCAATCGGAGGCCGACGACGAGCGTCCGATCATTTCAGGGGAACTGCCGATCGGCGGTCATCGCTTCGAAGGTTTGCTGCCGCCCGTCGTCGGTGCCCCCACATTCACAATCCGAAAGCGGGCTTCGCGTCTGTTCGATCTCGAGGATTACGTGACGCAGGGCGTGATGACGGCCGACCAACTCGCGGTCATCCGCAACGCCATCGGATCGCGTCTGAACATCGTCGTGTCGGGCGGCACGGGCTCGGGTAAGACCACACTCGCCAATGCCGTGATCGCGGCGATAGTCGCGCACGCGCCTGAGCACCGCCTTGTCATTCTCGAAGACACGGCCGAGATCCAGTGCGCCGCCGAGAACGCCGTCTCGCTTCACACGAGCGACACGATCGATATGGCGCGCCTGCTCAAGAGTACGATGCGGTTGCGACCCGATCGCATCATTGTCGGGGAGGTACGCGACGGTGCGGCACTCACGCTGCTCAAGGCCTGGAACACCGGCCATCCCGGCGGCATCACGACTATCCACGCCAATAGCGCAATTTCGGCGCTGCGCCGTCTCGAGCAGCTCACGGCCGAAGTCAGTCAACAGCCCATGCGCGAGGTCATCGGCGAGGCGGTCGATCTGATCGTCTCGATCGAACGAACGGATCGCGGTCGCCAGGTCCGCGACGTGCTCCATGTCGAGTGCTTTTCGGCGGGCCAGTACCAAACCCAACCCTACGCCAGGAAGGAGGAGCGCCATGTCGCTTAACCGCATGATGATTGTAGGTGCCGGCAGCCTGCTGCTCGCACTCGTGATGTTGGATCCAGTTCTTGCGTCGACCAGCGGCGGCGGCAATCTTCCCTGGGAGAGCCCGCTTCAGCAGATCCAGCAATCGATCACGGGGCCCGTGGCTGGCTTCATTGCCCTTGCGGCCGTTGCGGTTGCCGGCGGCATGTTGATCTTCGGCGGCGAGCTCAACGATTTCGCGCGACGCCTCATGTATGTCGTGCTGGTCGCCGGCATTCTCCTCGGCGCCACGCAGATCGTCGCTCTATTCGGCGCAAGCGGCGCGTCGATCGGCGACGTCGCGCCCACGATGCCCATTGGCAGAAGGGCAGGGGATCTCGGTCATGGCTGAGGTCGGCGCCAATCTTCGACGCAATCGCATCCATCGCGCGCTGTCGCGGCCGAGCCTGCTGTTCGGCGCAGACCGCGAGCTCGTGCTGCTAACTGGCCTTGCCGCCGTCATCCTGATCTTCGTCGTGCTCACCTGGTACGCCGCAATCCTCGGCGCGGCGATCTGGATCGTTGTCGTCGCGGCGCTTCGGATGATGGCGAAGGCCGACCCGATGATGCGCCGGGTCTATGCCCGTCACATCTCCTATCGGCCTCACTACCGGGCGACCTCGACGCCCTGGCGTCGATACTGAGGTCCGCTCATGGTCGCGCTGCGCTCCTTCCGTCACTCTGGCCCGTCCTTCGCCGATCTCGTGCCATATGCCGGGCTCGTCGCGAACGGGATCGTGCTGTTGAAGGACGGCTCGCTGATGGCGGGCTGGTATTTTGCCGGGCCGGACTCGGAGAGCTCGACCGACGCTGAGCGCAACGAGGTCTCGCGCCAGATCAACACCATCCTGGCGCGCCTCGGCTCCGGCTGGATGATCCAGGTCGAGGCGGTGCGGGTGCCGACCACGGATTATCCGGCGCGGCAGGACTGCCATTTTCCCGATCCGGTGACGCGGGCGATCGACGACGAACGCCGCAACCACTTCGAGCAGGAGAGCGGACATTTCGAGAGCCGCCACGCGATCATCCTGTCCTGGCGGCCGCCCGAGCGTCGCCGCGCGGGTCTCGCGCGCTACATCTATTCCGATGCCGAGAGCCGATCGGCCTCCTATGCTGATACGGCAATCGAGAGCTTCCGCACCTCGATCCGTGAGGTCGAACAGTATCTCGCCAGCGTTCTGTCCATCCGGCGCATGGAAACGCGCGAGATTGAGGAGCGCGATGGCACGCGCATAGCGCGCTACGATGAACTGTTCCAGTTCATCCGCTTCTGCATCACCGGCGAGAATCACCCGATCCGCCTGCCGGACATCCCGATGTATCTCGACTGGCTGGCTACGGCCGAGCTCCAGCACGGCCTGTCGCCGATGGTCGAGAACCGCTTTCTCGGCGTCGTGGCGATCGACGGCTTTCCAGCCGAGAGCTGGCCGGGAATCCTCAATTCCCTCGATCTGATGCCGCTAACCTACCGCTGGTCGTCGCGCTTCATGTTCCTCGACGACCAGGACGCGCGGCAGAAGCTCGAGCGCACCCGAAAGAAGTGGCAGCAGAAGGTCCGCCCCTTCATCGACCAGCTGTTCCAGACGCAAAGCCGCTCGATCGATC
>NZ_JBVAPG010000355.1:0-2601 GCF_055413685.1 Bradyrhizobium sp. LeoA1Lang
CGCGATCTTTGCCTTCAGTGCCGCGTCGATCTTGCGTCTCGTCTTTGTCGTCATCATGCGCTCCGTCTATCAAACGGAGCAGCCCCTTCCAACTAAGCACGTGGTCCCACAATCGGGGTCCATTTCACACACCCGGTACGAAGCGACTGTAGAACCTCCAACTTTCAATGTCGGCACGCCACTTGCTCCATTCGGGGCAGCATCACCGCTCGGAGGCGGGGGGCGCTGTAGGGACGGACTCCGCACGTCCTCCATTGCGTCCGGCCGCCCCGCCAACGTGTTGTGAGGGGACATGAAACACCATGTTGGAGGGGCTGCAACTGCGATCGCAGCCGCTCTCGCTGCGCCGCGATGTCATTAGCGTGTGCGAACAGGAAACCACACTCTTCCTCCGGGCTTTCCCGATGGTGTCCGTCGGTCGTCTGGCCAGCCGGATCATGACGCGCCTTGCATTCTTTGTCGCCGGTTTCGGCATTGCGGGCTAGGCGCCGCTGGTGCCGTTCGCGAAGGAGCGGCTGGTTGTCGATAACGAAGTCCTCGGTTTTCTGCTGCTCTGTCTGGGAATCAGCTCAGTCATCTCGATGCTTCTGATCAGGCTGTTGAGCGCGCGCTACGGCAGCAAATCAATCATCCGGATCGGCTGGTTCGGGATTGCGCTCATCCTGCCGTGGCTCGCGGTTGCCGGCACGCCTGTGGCGCTCGGGGCCGTGCTAGCTGCCTTCGGCGCCTTTCTCAAATTCATCGATGTCGCTGCGAATGTCGATGCGGTCGAACTAGAACGTGCAGCGAAGCGTCCACCGATGTCCGGCTTTCACGCGCAATTCACCATCCGCGAATGTGCCGGCTCCGGCGCGAAAACCGCATTGGCTGGCTGCTCGTCGGGGCTTTTTCATCAACCCTAATTAAAATTATAGATGCGCGTGTAGAGCCCCGATCGTCATCAGCGAGCCTGCTCCTCGCGCCCGTGAAGCATGGGAGCGGGGAAACTCCGCTTTCTTCGCCTCTCGTTAAACTAGCACTACTTTGGCAGATTGTTGATTTTGTCGCGTTTATAGGATTCCCGAATCAATTTTTCAATGATTCATGGGTGGTCGGCGCTTGGAGGGCTGACCATGCCGGGATGGGAAGACGAACTCGAACGCTGGTTGATGCCGTTCTTGGACCGGCTGGGCCATAAGACCCGGCAGCGGATGTGCCCTCTCTATGTCGCGGGATTGATCGGTCCCGGCGATCGCAAAAGCGTTCAGCCGATGGCGGAACGCCTTGCCACGAGCAACTACGACCAGTTGCACCACTTTATTGCGGACGGTGTCTGGGACGCGAGGCCGCTGGAGACAGAGCTGCTCAACCAGGCGGACCGACTTGTCGGCGGTAAGGATGCGGTGCTGGTCATTGATGACACCTCACTGCCGAAGAAGGGCGAACGCTCGGTTGGTGTTGCAGCTCAATACGCGTCGGCTCTCGGCAAAACGGCAAATTGCCAAACGCTTGTGTCTTTGACGCTTGCGCGCGGCGAAGTGCCGGTGATGGTCGCGTTGCGTCTCTTTCTGCCTGACAGTTGGACAAGCGACGTGTCTCGTTTGAAGCGTGCTCGCGTGCCAGTCGAACACCGAACGCCACGATCCAAGCCGGAAATTGCTTTGGCCGAGATTGACCGCACGATGGCGGCCAACGTGCGCTTTGGATGTGTGCTGGCGGATGCAGGATACGGGCTCAGCGCACCGTTTCGACAAGGGCTAACAGAGCGCGGGCTGGCTTGGGCCGTCGGCATCCCTCGGCACCTGAAGGTGTATCCGGTCGATGTGAAGCTCATTTGGCCGATCACCAAAGTCCGCGGGAAACCACGAAAGCACCACGTGCCCGATATCCTATCGATGGCGGCAGAACAAATGCTGGCCAGCGCCAAATGGAAAACCGTGAGTTGGCGCAGCGGGACCAAAGGTCGGCTGAAAGCCCGATTTGCTGCTGTCCGTGTCCGCACCGCCGACGGCCCTCCGCAGCGGATATGGGATAAAGGTCAGCAGCATCTCCCAGGCGACGAAGCCTGGCTCATTGGCGAGCAACGCGCCTCGGGAGAGAAGAAATACTATCTCGCCAATCTTCCGGCGGCGACGGATCTGCGCACGCTGGCAGCCACCATCAAGGCACGGTGGATTTGTGAGCAAGCGCATCAGCAGTTGAAGGAGGAGCTCGGACTTGATCACTTCGAAGGGCGATCATGGCAGGGTCTTCATCGCCACGCCCTGATGACAATGATCGCCTACACCTTCCTGCAACATCGTCGCCTCGCACACGCGGGGCGGAAAAAAAAGAATCAACGGGCCTCCGCCTCAACCAACCATGCCCGCCGTACGTCACGCCATCGTCGATCTCATCCTTCGGCCACCGTCTCAGCAGTGTCCATATTGCCGAAAGCAAATCCTTGAAAAACAGTGGCGAAAACACTTTCTGCCAAAGTAGTGCTAGCGAGTAGTGTAGCTCACCCGCTCCGGCAGTACCCTCCGGCTGCCTCGCTCGAGCATCGCTCGAGATCGTCCTGCATGCTCCGCCCAAGCAGCGACAGCACGGGCTCATGATCGAATCCCGCGCATCTTGCGCCGT
>NZ_JBVAPG010000356.1:0-2577 GCF_055413685.1 Bradyrhizobium sp. LeoA1Lang
CCGGAAAGGAAAAAATGGTCATTCGCATTGCGCTCGCCCGTAAGCTCCTGGTCCGCCTCAACGCCAAAGCACGCGAGGCGCGTGCCGCTTACGCCAATGCAACTTGACAATCCAGATAGTCGCTCATTCCCCCGCACCTCGCGGCGCGTCCCTGGAACTCAGGTAGCATGCGGTTTCCCGGCGGGTGGCAAAAATCCGGCGAAAGGCGGCTGATCGCTCAGCTTTCGCGGCGCCACTGTGGCGCTGTCGCAACGATTGCGCGGCGATACGTCTCACTCCGCGCACGGAATCAGGCGTTCGGCGAGGGCTCGCCGGGCACGGTCAGGAGCTGCGAGCGACGGATTCGCTCGCGGTGGGCGGTGTAGAGGCCGGACGCGACGATGAAGGCGGCGCCGGTGATGGTCCAGACGCCAGGCACCTCGCCGAAGATGAAGAAGCCGAGCAGACTGACCCACAGCAATTGCGTGTAGGAGAATGGCGCCAGCACCGAGGCATCGGCATAGCGGAAAGCCAGCACCACGATCCACTGGCCGGCGGTCGAGGCCACGCCGACCAGGATGCCGAGAAGAATGTCGTGCCAGCTCGGCGTGACCCAGGCGAACGGCACCATGACGGTCATGATCGCGAAGCCCGTGATCGCGGAATAGGTCATGGTGGTGATGGCGGCATCGCGGCCGCTGATCATGCGCGTCATGATCAAGGTCGAGGCCCAGCAGAACGCCGACAGCAGCGGGAAGAACGCGGCGGCGTGGAACGCGCTGGTGCCGGGACGCAGAATGATGAGGACGCCGATGAGGCCGAGCGCGGTCGCGATCCAGCGCCGCAGGCCGACTTTCTCGCTCAAGAAAATGATCGACAGCGCGGTGACGAACAGCGGCGACACGAAGCCGGTGGCGGAGGCCTCCGCGATCGGGAGGAAGCCTAAGCCGGAGATGAAGAACAGCGACGAGCCGAGCAGCGTCGCGCCGCGGAGGAACTGCAAGCCGACCCGGCCGGTTCGCAGCGCAAAGAGCGGCGAGCCCGGCAGCATCGCCGGCGACATGATCAGCGCGAACACCAAGAAGCGGATCCAGGTGATCTCGATCGATGGCAGCGTCGCCGACAGATATTTCGAGGTGACGTCGGACGTGCCGAGAAAAATCGTCGACAGCAGGATCAGCGCGATGCCCTTGAATGGCCGATCGGCGCGCGCGGGGGCTTTGCGGGAGACGGATTTCTTCGCAGGCGAAGATTTCTTTGCAGGCAATGGCAAAGGTGCGCTGTCCAGCCTGGCGGCTGCGGCGGGGGGCGGTGTCACGGCAATCTCGGAGGCACAAATAAGCGAATCTGCGAGCCTCTAAAAAACGCCAAATGGCGGCGCACGACAAGGTCCGAAAACAGGACGCCGATATGCGCGAATGTGCGCGGCAGCACGCCACGAAGGTTGCAACACTTTGTTAAGAATCGTGTTCGCTATGGCTAGAGCATCGGCAAACTTCGCGGCTTGGGACCGCGCGGAAAAGCCTTGTCCAAAGCTTCGATCTCGCTGGCACTGAGCACGAGATCGCCGGCCGCCGCATTCTCAGCGGCGTGCTCCGCGCTCGACGCTTTCGGAATCGAGAACACGGAAGCCGCGCGGGTGAGAAAAGCCAGCGCGACCTGGCGTGGCGTGGCGTTGTGCGCCTTCGCGACCTCCTGCAGCACCTCCCCGCCCTTGCTCCGTGGCGAAGGAAAATCATTGTGGCCGAACGGCGAGTACGCGACGACGGCAACGCCATGCTTCTCGCACCAGGGGATCACGGCGTGCTCGATCGCGCGCTCCTGCAGGTGATAGAGCACCTGGTTGCAGGCGATCCTGCCCTTACCAGAAACGTCCAGCATCTCGCTAAGATCATCGGCGTCGAAATTGCTGACGCCCCAGGACCGTATTTTTCCGGAGGCGACCAGTTCCTCGAACGCGGCGACAGTGTCTTCCAGCGGATAGGATCCGCGCCAGTGCAGGAGATAGCAGTCGAGGTGGTCGGTCTTCAGCCGCTTCAGCGAGCGCTCGCAGGCGGTGATGGTGCCGCGGCGCGAGGCGTTGCTGGGCAGCACTTTTGAAACCAGGAACAATTCGTCGCGCCGGCCTTCGATCGCATCCGCGATCACCAGTTCGGCGTCGCCATACATCTCCGCGGTGTCGATATGGGTCATGCCGAGCTCGATGCCACGGCGTAGCGCCGCGACCGCCGCCTTGCGATCGCCGCGGTCGAGATACCAGGTGCCCTGCCCGATCACGGAGACGTTGGGGCCATGGTGGCCGAATTTTTTCGTGCGCATGATCGCCTCGCTCGTCGGGGAAACCAACCCTAGACGATTGGTGAGGCGATGTCGCGGCAATACACCCTGTCGTCCCGGGCTTGACCCGGGACCCATAACCCCAAATGCCTGTTGTCGCAAACGATGCCGGCCCAGCGGAGCGTAACCACAACCGCCTGTGGTTGATGGGGTGGACGGCCCCCTACGGCATCAGTTGTGCCAGAATGAGGTTGTCGAAATCTCAAACGAGGGAGCCGTCCGTGACGCAGATTATCCGCATTGGAATGGATACGTCGAAGC
>NZ_JBVAPG010000357.1:0-2533 GCF_055413685.1 Bradyrhizobium sp. LeoA1Lang
ATGCCTATCCTTATCGCCATCCTTACAACTATCTTTTGACATGGTGACCTCGTGACGAAACAATCCACGAGATCTTCCTAGCCGACCAGATCAGCCCTCAGTGCGTGGTCGCCGGATGACGCTCACCATCAAACAAGGCACGGCATTTCAACCTCAGCTGAACGATGCGCGACTCTGGTAGTCGGCCAGGCTGACAATCAGGCTCGCCAGCCTCACGACGCCAATCCTATCGGCATCGAGACGCAGTTCACTTCGCTTGGTGATCTTCGAATTGCTGTGACCCTAATCAACTTGCACAGCGCAAGGATGGTGCACGGATGACGCGCTGGTGCAAACCAAAACCGCGCGTGCTTGAAGGCGGTAAAGCCGATCGCGCATTGCGTCCTGATGCTTCGCAGTCGCGGATCAGATTGAATTCCTGGCCGCTTGCGGCGATGCTTGTCAGCGCTCTCCTCTGGGCCGGTATTTGCTGGGTCGTCTATGCGTTCTCATGAGCGAAATGACATGCCAAAGCTGCCAAGCTGGCGACACAAGATGGCCGCATTGGCAAGCGCCTTCTGGCCTATACGCTTGAGGTCGTCGATTGACCTCTCTTTGAGGATCGCGGCCTCCAGGATCTTAGAGGCAACTTAGGCACGTCGGTTTGGTGCTGGGAAACGTCTTCGCCGATTTCGTTCAGCGCGCGCATGGGGCGCGGCCGTTTCGACACCGAACATAGGAGATGTCGCCCATCCTGTAGCAGGAAAGACAAGCAACCAACGGATGACCGAGCTGTTCCGGAAATTCGCGCACGTTATTCAATTCGGCAAATCCGGTCGCGCGATCTAGCGTATGCAAGTTGACAAACGTGTTCTCCACATACGCCGGGAAGTGATTGCCCACGCCAGGACCACCAAGAGTCTTTGTTGTTGCACCGGCGCCAGTACATAGTGTCCCACTTTCTCGAAGTGAAACGGCAGCGCGGTCTCGGCCTATCGAACCACTCTACATCCGACTTAGCACCGGTGAATGCGGCCGAGCGTGGACGCTGAAACAGCGCGAAGCCCGACGCACACTGCCGGGTATGAGGTGCGTCGGGCTGTTGGGGCATGGCGCGGCACCTGGCCGTGTCCAGCCCGCATGACCCCTTGCAAATGATATGCCACACGAAAAGGCGCCGATGATCCGGCCCCACCCCCCGGTGCAAGGGCCGCACGGATGTTCACTTGTTCGCGTGCCAAGTATGGGCCGCCTCCTCAGGGCGTGGGTTGCGTTGCGCTTGTGATCGACATTGATCTAAATAGCTGGCCCGACGATCTCTGGATTTCGATGTCGCGGAGACTTCGTTTACGCGACCTGCAGCGGGACTCTGATCTCCGAACGGATTCGCCCGAGCCAAAGAACCAACCTAGCCGCCCCTAGCTAGCAGGCTGTTGAAGAAGTCTTTGAACGGTGTTGTCACCGTTGAGAAGGCAGATCTCCCCTTCGAGTGAGCCGTCATCCTGCAGTTCGGCCTAGCCGTCACCCTCGGCTGGCTCCATTTCGTCGTTTCCCTGCCAGCCGAACTCGGCGGCATCGCCGTGGCAGGTTCCATGAATGGAGCCTGTGCGGCAATCGAAGGCGAATTCGCCGCCGGCCTCGTCGAACAGGATGTAGGCGCTCGCCAAGGCCATGCCGTAGCTCGGTGTCTCGACGACCTGCCATCTGCCCCGAATGCTCATGCCGGTGCCGCCAGAAGCTTGGGAAGCCGGATCAAATTATAGACCGCAAGCGCCAGGACGAACACGGCATCCACCCGGTCGCGGCCTCGCAGCTTGATCTTGGCCAAGCCAGCGGAACTCTTGATCCAGCCGAAGACTTCTTCGATGCGTTTGCGGCAGCGTTGGCTGATGTCGTAGCCGCTGTGACGTGTGGTCCGCGCGTCGATCGCCGTCTTGCGCCGCTTGCCGGTCTTACTCAGATGTCCATCAATCGCAATATGCGGAGTAACCGATCTATCTCTCAGCTCGTGGACGAACTGCGTGACATCATAGGCCTTATCCGCCCCCAGAGTGATCCGTTTCGCGCACCCGCGCCTGTCGATATGGCAAGCGCAATCTCCCGTTCGGCGGTGCCCGTCGCTTGGCTCACCCCACCCAAGACCGCTAAACCATTGCGGTTCTCCATCAGCGCATGGCCCATATAGCTCAGCTTAGCCGGCTGGCCGTCACCCTTCTTGTAGAGCCGCGCCTCGGGATCGGTCGTGCTCGCATGTCTCGTTCGATCGCTTCTCCTTGTGGAAGCTGCGCTCAGCATTGCGTCCCGGACCGTCCTCGTCTTTGTCGCTGCCATCCTTCTTCCGGAAGCTCTTGATCGAAGCCCGGGCTTTCAATCAGCGTACCATCCACCGAGAAGTGGTCGCTCGATAGTAGACGCTTGACCTTTGGTTGGGTGCCGTCCGAAAAGCGGTTGGAATTGAAAGTGGCGTAGTCTCCGGGGTGATCAACCTCGAATCACCCGGCGTTGACGCGCCGGGCTGGAGACCACGCCATGACAAGCGTTACCACGAAGGCTT
>NZ_JBVAPG010000358.1:0-2505 GCF_055413685.1 Bradyrhizobium sp. LeoA1Lang
ACAACACCAGCTCGACGGTCTGGCGCTTGTATTCTTCGGTAAATGACCGACGTTGACGTTCCATTCAACACCTCCGGGCTCAATGAGCCTACTACAGGTGTCCACTCATTCGGAGGAGGTTCACTTTTGGGGGGCACTCCAGACACCGTTCCCGGATTACGCTGCGCTCCATCCGCGCTACGAACTCCGTGCGGGCTACGTGGACGGTGGCCAAGCCGAATGCGTGGCGATGCTGGTCCAGGTCGGCGATCACCTCAGCAAGCAGTATGACTTCAAGGACTGACGCGCTGGGCTGTTATCCGTGACGAGCGCCGGCTCGCTAAGGCGTGTACTTATAACTCCCGCGCCGCAGATCAGGATGCGTATGAGATCCGCTGTGCCCCTGATAGCGGCGCGATAGCAGAGCTCCAAGGGTCCGAGTTGGGCCAAGAGGCGACGTAACGCGTCCAGGTCAGCTCCAATCGAGTGGCGGGTTGTGGGACTTGGCTTCGTGCCACCACCAGTTACCCACGTAACGCAATTCCGGATTTCCGAAATCTTTCTGTAGGCGTCCTGCCCCATCATCGTCGCCTGGTGGATGGTCACTTCTAACACGAAAGGAGCTTCCATGAAGATTCAAGTCCGCAGGCTCGCGATTGCACTCGCAATTGCTGTTCCTCTCGCAGCGGCCGCCACGGCCAAATCGTCTGCTGCGCCGATCAATGGCATGTCGATCAAGGCGGCGGTACCAGCCGTGACGATGGACGTGCGCTATCTGGTGCGTCGGGATTATCCTTCGTACTGGGGCTATCCCACCTATAACTCGTACTGGGGCTATCCTACCTATAATTCGTATTGGGGCTATCCGACCTATAATTCATACTGGAGCTATCCGAGCTATTACTACTCCTATCCCGGCTACACTTACGGCTGGTGATGACGTCAAGCATTGGCAGCGTGCGGCTCCCTTCGAGCCGCCGCTCGCCAACATGTATTTGAGAGATTTTATCCTTGCTCGATCATGCGCATCGCGCTTGCTTCGCTTCGCTCGCAATGACGGGCTTGGCCGTTACTGTCCCTTGGCCCTCTGGTCGAATGCGCTGAGGACTGCGAGCGTCATCGCGGTGACGCCGGTCTGAATGGTAGGCTTCGGCACCGGCGCGAACAGCGGGGAATGGTTGCCGGGAAGCGGCGGGCCGCCATTGCGCGCGGCGGCGACGTGCTCGGGATCGTAGACGCCGATATTGAAGAACATCGAGGGCACGCCGGCATTGATGTACTCGGAAAAATCCTCGCTCGCGGTGACCGGCGGCGCGGTCCTGAACTTGTCGCCGAAGGCCGCGTTCAGCACCTTCTCGGCGGTCGCGACAACAGCGGCATCGTTGACCACCGCCTTGGTACCCTCGGTGATCCTGATATCCGGTGCAGGCGCATTCGCCATGGCGGCGACCGCTTTGGCGGTACGTTCGATTCCATCATGCATCTTGGCGCGCACGTCCGGTTTGAAGGTTCTGATGGTGCCGAGCAGGACCGCTTCGTCGGGAATGATGTTGGCCGTGGTGCCGGCATGGAGCGAGCCGATGGAGACCACGCCGAATTCGGTCGGGTCCTTTTCACGGCTGATGACGCTCTGCACATCGACCACAAAACGCGACGCCATCATCACGGGATCGATGGTCGCCTGTGGCGCCGCGCCATGGCCGCCGCGGCCTTTGAATTTGATGTAGAGGCCGTCGGCATTGGAAGAGCGGACCCCGACGGTGTAGCTGACGTAGCCGTAGGGAAAGGCCCCGCTATGCAGGGCAAAGCCGGCATCGGGTTTGGGAAAGCGCGTGAACAGGCCGTCGGCCAGCATGGCTCTGGCACCCGCAACCACTTCCTCGGCGGGCTGGGCGATGAACATCAGCGTGCCCTTCCACTGGTCCTTCAGCCCGACCAGCGTCTTCGCCGTTCCGACCCAGCTCGCCATGTGGATGTCGTGGCCGCAGCTATGGGCGACAAAGGTTTCGCGCTCCTGCCAGATGGTCTTGTCGCGGCTTGCGTAGGGCAGGCCGGTTTTCTCCTCCATCGGCAGCGCGTCAAGCTCGGTGCGCACCATGATGGTCGGACCGTCGCCATTTTTGTAGAGCGCAACCAGCCCGGTCTTGCCGACCTTCTCTGTAACCTCGAAGCCGATCGCGCGCATCTCGGCGGCGAGTCTTGCGGCGGTCTTCTCCTCCTGGAAGGCGATCTCGGGATGGGCGTGGATGTCCTTGTAGAGCGCATCGAGTTTTGGATATTCGCTCTCGAAGGAGGTCTCGATCGATTGCTTCAGGCTTGCGACGTCGAACTCCGCATGCGCCGGCAGCGCAACCATGCTGCCCAAGACAAATGCGACGAGCAGGGGCTTTGCAAACCGCATGGGGATGTCCCGGGTTCTGTTGAATTACTGAAGAGGTCGGCGTTGCCCACCTTGAGCCGGTAGGCTCGGGGTGCTGATTCCACAAAGGAGAGCAACGCCATGACGAGAGATATCACACCGGCTGG
>NZ_JBVAPG010000359.1:0-2458 GCF_055413685.1 Bradyrhizobium sp. LeoA1Lang
GTGCGGCCCTTCAAGCTCACCACAATCCCATGACGATCAAGCCCGTTGCCCATGTCACAAGGGCCGCGTAACATTCATTCTGGCAACGTCGGCCCGACGTAGTTCAACACCGATCGGGACATCCCCGCCACCCGCGCCCGGTCCTGTTTTCGCCCGCGCGCCATCTTTGTCCTCGTCTTCTTCGCTACCGCCATCGGTGCCTCCTGTTGTGACATCGATGCAATGCGACAGGGATTCCCAGGTTCCGGAACGATTCGAACTGTGCCAATTTGAATCGGCTGTAGCGTGGAGTTCTTCAGTGGCGTTTCAGCGTCGGAAACCCGAGGCGATCGGCCTCAAGGCGTCCCTGCCCGGCTTCATCGAGCCGGCCCTGGCATCCTCAATCGACAAGGTGCCGTCAGGGACCCGCTGGATTCACGAAATCAAATTCGACGGCTACCGTGTTCAGGTCCATCTGGCCAACGAGGCGGCGACGATCTTCACCCGGCGCGGCCACGATTGGACGCATCGCTTCAAAAAGGTCGCCAACGATGCCTGGCGGATCAAGGCGAGCTCGGCCGTCGTGGATGGCGAGATCGTGGTCCCGGCCGCCGACGGCACGACCGACTTCTCGGTCCTGCAGAACGAGCTCAAGGGTAAGTCGAAGAGCATCGCGCTTGTGGCGTTCGACCTGCTCTATCTGAATGGCCGCGATATCCGGAAGCTACCACTCTTTCAGCGCAAGGCCGAACTCAAGAAGATACTGAACGGCACCGACATCCAGTTCAGCGAAAGTTTCGAGATCGACGGCCGCGAGATGTTCGCGCACGCCTGCAAGCTCGGGCTCGAAGGCATCGTCTCGAAAGTACGTGACGGCGCCTATCCAACGGGACGAACGAACGACTGGGTCAAGAAGACCTGTGTGCAGCGGGAAACGCTGACCATTGCCGGTTTTGCACTCGATGGCACGAAGTGGGACGGGCTCTATGTCGGCCGGCGCAAGGGCGACGATCTGGTCTACGCCGGCAAAGTCGACCACGGCTTCGACAAGGTCTCGGCCGCCGATCTGCAGAAGCGGCTTCAGCCCCTCATCCGAAGGACTCAGCCCTATGCCAAGCGCATCGGCCACAAGGGCATCTGGGTCGAACCCAAGCTCCTGGCCGAAATCGAGTATCGCGCAAAGTCGGCCGAGGGAAAGGTCCGGCATCCGTTCTTCCGGGGCCTGCGGGAGGACCTTTGATGGATGCATTCGATCGTTTCTGACAATGGGCGGACAAGCCACCGGAAAGTTTGCTGATGATCCCGGCCGGGGCCGTCATGGAGCTCGCTCCTGCGGACCGACGGGACCGCGCCGCGGTGAACCAAGCCGCAATTCACGTACAGATCCCGACCGATGAATACTAAGGCGACCGCGAGCCTTCACGCGCGGATGCCGCGAACCAAGAACCGCTAACTAGCCCCGTGCGCGGCGCAGCGCAGCTTCCAATCGCGCCTTCTCTTTATCCCAGCGCGTTTCTTCGGCCTGCGACCTTTTCTCGAGAACCTCGACCTCGGCCTGGATGGCCGCGGCCTGTTTCGCGTGCTCCTGCTCGGCCTTATCAAACGCAGCCTGCGCCTTGTCGACCGCCTGCTGACGGCGGGCGCGTTCCTTCTGCCTGGCTGCCTCTTCCTTCGCTCGTTCAAGCGCGCGGCGCCTCTCTTCCCGTTGGTAGTCCAATGCGCCCTTTCGCTCCGCAGCCTTGTCCACGGGGCGAGAGGAAGCCTTCTTCGCCTTTGAGCCTTTCGACTCGCGAGCCGCTTTCGTTGGTTTGCCGCCGCCGAGATCGGTGGGAAGCTCGGCATGTTCTTTGAAAGATCCGTCGGATCCGACCGGGCGCCTGAGCACGACGCCAGGCCTTTCCATAGTCCCTGCGACGACGTCTGGATCGTCGCTTTCCTTCGCTGCACCCTGATGAAATAGATTGCTGTCTGCGCCCCACGCTTCCAGCGCCGCTTTCATGGAGGGAGCAGCTATCGCCAGATCGAAGAAGCCCAGCGAAGTCTGGTAGGTTTTCAGTTTTCTCGCCATGAGACGCTTCCCCGCACTGCCCAACCCACCGGCCGCCGCCATGCGATCAGCCGTGCTGCCTACCGCACGAGTAGAGAACTTCCAAAGCGGGTGAACAGAGCGGCCAGCCCGGGAAATATCTCGGCGCATTCGACTTGTCGAACCGAGCTCCCCCCGGCAGAAGGAATTTCTGACGCCGACTGCCGGTGATTGAGGCCGAAGCTGGTTTCCAAACCGCAGCGGAGTTCGGCATATCGTATCTTTAGGTCGATGAAATACCTATAAATTTGTACCTTTGCCGCTAAACTAGTGGTTCATCACAGTGATTTTGACGTTTTGATACCGAGCCATTCGAGGATCGGCAAGTTTTCGGGTGGCAGGAGAATCTCGATGCTTCGGGGAACGCCGGGCTGACGGCGAATGAAGCCGTTT
>NZ_JBVAPG010000035.1:0-59793 GCF_055413685.1 Bradyrhizobium sp. LeoA1Lang
AAAGCTCATCCACGGTTGTGGCCGGAGGGGTAACGGGCGACTTCGCCACGCGTCTTGGCCGGTGGCCACCGGCCAAGACGCTAAATCGCTTCCATCGCACAAATCATGCCCGTGCAGATACAAGGGGTTAATGGTGGGTGTGCGTGACGGTCGCCGGCGTGCGCCGCGATGATGAGGCTGGCACTGATGTGCCCCCTCATGGTGAGGAGCGCCAACGGCTCCGCGCAAAGCGCGGCCCGATGACAGGCTCCGCGCGTCCCCGGACGATGCTCCGCATCGCCTTGAGAACCATGAGGCCCCGCCGGTGGCCTCGCCCTTCGAGACGGTCGCTTCGCGACCTCCTCAGGGTGAGGGGATAGTGAGTGCCCATCCTACGGCTGCGGTTAGGCGCCCCTATGCGGCGCATATACGGCCGCAGGTCGGTCGCTCTCGAAATCATATCCGGCTGTGAAGATATTGCGCGCATCCGAGGTGCGGCCCGACTCGCGGGCGCGAGAGCGAATGGAATAGGTGATGTCATGTCTTCCCTTCAGGTTGGCACTGGCGACAGGATCATTGATCCGATGATCCAACTGGCGGGCTGCTCGATGCAGCACCGCATCGTCGTCGCCGGCTCCAAGAGCTTTGAATTGATGCTGGAGCTTCAACAGCGCGGCTATTCGCGCGCGGCCGCGACGGGCAATTGCGGGCGCCCCGCCGGTCAGTACGATGTCGCTTTTGTCGACTGGCGCCGACGCCCGTTGCGCACACTCGAGGCGACGCTGGACTGGCTGGTGAATTGCCTGAGTGCCAGCGGCGTGCTGGTGGTCTGGGTCGATGCCCAGAAGGCCGCTGTGAACGAAAGCCTGCGTGCCTCGCTGGAGAAGCGCCGCTTCGTCATCGAGCGCAGCACCATGCATGATTGCGGCTGCGCGCTGTCGGCGCGGCGCCTGCAGACCTATCCGCTGCAGAAGGCGGCCTAGATTCTTCGATGCTTCCAAACGAATAGCCCGGCAGCGTTGGCTGCCGGGCGCACGTAAATATGCCTACATGAACACCTTACCCTAAAACACGAAGGCGACCGAAATCCTATCCGGGGAAACACTGGTCGAGCGATGGAACATGCTCATAACGAGCCGAGCCGGCGCTGACAGAGGCATCACAGAATCGCCGCGCCTATTCCCGCGATAGCGCTGAAGGCGACGACCACGAGCGGTGGTGCGCGCCAGGCCATGAGCAGCACGAATCCGACGAGGGCAATCGCAAAATCCCTGGGCGTCTGCACCGTGCTGGTCCATACCGGATTGTAGAGCGCCGCGCCCAGGATGCCGACGACCGCCGCGTTCACGCCGCGCATCATCGCCTGGGCACTGGCACGTTTGCGAAAGCTGTCCCAGTACGGCAGCGCTGCCAGCAGGATCAGGACGCCCGGAAGGAATATGCCGAGCAAGCCGATGATGGCTCCGGCGATGCCGTGCGGCGACGTCTTGACGACGGCGCCCAGATAGGCGGCGAAGGTGAAGAGCGGTCCGGGAACGGCCTGGGCCGCGCCATAGCCGGTCAGGAACACGTCGTCGCCGACCCAGCCCGGCGTGACCACTGCCTCGCGCAGCAGCGGCAGCACGACATGGCCGCCGCCAAACACGAGCGCGCCGGAGCGATAGAATGCGTCGAACAAGGCAATGCCCGAGTACGGCCACAGCCGCGCCAGGATCGGCAGGCCGACGAGCAGGATCAGGAACGCTGCCAGCGCGGTGAGGGCGGCGGCGCGCGACACCGGCACGGCGAAATGGCCTTCCCCGCTCGGCTGCGCGGCGCGGCAGAGCCATAGTCCGGCAACGCCGCCGACCAGAATCGCGCCGATCTGCGCCACCGATGACGTGCTGAACAGGATGATGAGGGCCGCGATCGTCGCGATTGAGGCGCGCTCCCGGTCCGGGCACAGCGTCCGCGCCATGCCCCATACCGCTTGAGCGACGATGGCGACCGCCACGAGTTTGAGGCCGTGCACCAGCCCTGTTCCGACCGGCCCGCTCAATGTGCTGGCGCCATAGGCGAACAGCAGGAGTGCTATGGCTGATGGCAGCGTGAAACCCGTCCACGCAGCGAGCGCACCGCGATAACCTGCGCGCATCAATCCGAGGGAGAAGCCGACCTGGCTGCTTGCCGGGCCGGGCAGGAATTGGCAGAGCGCCACGAGGTCCGCATAGGATTGTTCGTCGAGCCATTTGCGGCGCTCGACGAATTCGCTGCGGAAGTAGCCGATATGGGCGATCGGACCGCCGAACGACGTCAGCCCGAGCTTGAGGAAGACCAGGAGCACTTCGAGCGGCGAGCCCGTGCGCGGGCGCGCAGGTTTGGCTTCGCTGTCTGAAATCCGCTCAATGTTCATCGTCCAGAATTCCCATCAGCGGAGCCGAAGTTCGATCGAGCTGTATCTCTTGCATCGGAGCATATTCGGAGAGTGTCCGACAACAAGCCTCCGCGAGGTGATCGATGCAAGAGCCGGATCGGGATCGGCGATCGCTCGCAATTCAGAAACGCTCGCCCGCAGTTGCGGCAAATCAATAGCGTGTGGGCCCGCTGCGCTAAAGTGTTGATGTAGCCGAACAGCTTGGCGGCCAGGTTGTTGAGGTTATGGGGCTCGGACTCCTAGGCACACCGGGCCCCGCCTTAAGAATTTAGTTTTGTGTTTTGTAGGATGAGCAATTGGTAGGGTGGGCAAAGGCGCTCTTCGCGCCGTGCCCACCATCAGCAGTTTGCTCGAGATGGTGGGCACGCTGCGCTTTGCCCACCCTACAACTGCCCGTCATTCCGGGATGCGCCGTGAGGCGCAGGCCCGGAATCCATTGGGCCGCCTGTGCCAGCGGCGAAATGGATTCCGGGCTCGATGCTTACGCATCGCCCCGGAATGACGGAAGGGGCCTTCTCACGTTCCGCAGAAGGTTTGCAGCACGCGCTGATCGGGCAGCGGCGGGGCGGCGTAAGCCGCGTATTGCGGCTGGTCGTCGTAGGGCTTTGACAGCACCGTCAACAGTTCTTCGAATGGTGCGTAGTTGTCGTCGTTGGTCGCGGCCGCAATCACCGCTTCGACGCGGTGGTTGCGCGGGATGAAGGCGGGGTTGACGGCGTGCATGGCGGACTGGCGCTCGGACGGGGTTTGCGGCTCGATGGCGAGACGCTCGCGCCAGCGCTTGGCCCATTCGTCAAAGGCGGTGGGATCCATGAACTGCGCGCGGACGTTCTCGTCGGCTGATGCATCCAGGGCTGCGTCGCCAAGGCGGCGGAAGGTGAGGGTGAAGTCGGCCTGGTTTTTCGCCATGGCGTCCAGGAAACCCTCGATCAGCGCCTCATCGCCGTCGCGTTCGGTGAACAGGCCGATCTTCCGACGCAGACCGGCTGCATAGGCCGCGCTGAATTTCTCGGAGAAGTCGCCGAGGATGAATTGCGCCTGTTCGATCGCCTTCTCCTGGTCGTCGGAGAACAGCGGCAGCAGGCATTCAGCCAATCGCGTCAGATTCCACAGCGCGATCCGCGGCTGGTTGCCATAGGCGTAGCGGCCCATCTCGTCGATCGAGGAGTAGACCTGCGCGGGGTTGTAGTCGTCCATGAAGGCGCAGGGGCCGTAGTCGATGGTCTCGCCCGATATCGAGGTGTTGTCGGTGTTCATCACGCCGTGGATGAAGCCTATCAGGAGCCAGTGCGCGACGAGCTCCGCCTGGCGCGCGACGACGCCTTCGAGCAAAGCGTGATACGGGCGATCCGCCTTCGCGATCTCCGGATAGTGCCGCGCGATCACATGGTCGGCGAGGGCGCGCACGCCATCGGTGTCGCCGCGCGCGGCGAAGAACTGGAAGGTGCCGACGCGGACATGGCTCGCCGCCACCCGCGTCAGCACGGCGCCGGGAAGCGCGGTCTCGCGGATCACATGCTCGCCGGTGATGACGGCGGCGAGCGAACGCGTGGTCGGAATACCCACTGCGAACATCGCTTCGCTGACGATGTATTCGCGCAGGACCGGGCCGAGCGCGGCGCGGCCGTCGCCGCGGCGGGAGAACGGGGTCGGGCCGGAACCCTTGAGCTGGATGTCGCGGCGGACGCCGTCCCGGTCGATGACCTCGCCGAGCAGGATGGCGCGGCCGTCGCCGAGTTGCGGAACGAACTGGCCGAACTGGTGGCCGGCATAGGCCATCGCGATCGGGTCAGCGCCCTCGGGCAGGCGCTTGCCGGCAAGGATTTCCGCTCCCTCCGGGGTTTCCAGCAGGTCCGGATCAAGCCCGAGTTGAACCGCGAGCGGCCGGTTGAGCTTGATCAGCCGCGGGGCGGCAACCGGGGTCGGCGCAACGCGGGCAAAAAAGTTCGCCGGCAGCGCCGCATAGGTGTTCTGGAAGGGGAAATGCACCGTCATGGCCTAAAGATAGGCGCAGGCCTCGAATAGGCAAACACTTCGCGCCGTCGGGGCCGAAAATGTCCGGTTCGGGCGCAAATCAGGGCGTTCCCTTGGTTGCCGCCCCTCGCGGCCTCGGGTAAACCCACCCGCAAAATCGGGCAGGCCGTTGGCCGCCCGATTCGAACCCTCCGACATCTGTTTGGGAAGTCCATGCATCGCTACCGGTCACATACATGCGGCGCGCTCCGCGAGAGCCATATCGGCGAGACGGTCCGCCTTTCCGGCTGGGTCCATCGCGTTCGCGACCATGGCGGCGTGCTGTTCATCGACCTGCGCGACCATTACGGCATCACCCAATGCGTGGCGGACCCGGATTCGGCGGCGTTCCACGATGCCGAAAAGCTGCGCTCCGAATGGGTGGTGCGGATGGACGGCAAGGTCCGCCGCCGCCCCGAGGGTACCGACAATCCGGAACTTCCGACCGGACAGGTCGAGATCTATGTCAGCGAGATCGAGGTGCTCGGCCCCGCCGCCGAGCTGCCGCTGCCGGTGTTCGGCGAGCAGGAATATCCTGAAGACATAAGGCTTAAGTACCGTTTCCTCGACCTGCGTCGCGAGAAGCTGCACCAGAACATCATGACCCGCGGCGCGGTCGTCGATTCCATGCGCAAGCGGATGAAGGAGCAGGGCTTCTTCGAATTCCAGACGCCGATCCTGACGGCATCCTCGCCGGAGGGCGCGCGCGATTTCCTGGTGCCCTCGCGCATTCATCCTGGGAAATTCTACGCGCTGCCGCAGGCGCCGCAGCAGTACAAGCAATTGATCATGATGTCGGGCTTCGATCGCTATTTCCAGATCGCGCCCTGCTTCCGCGACGAGGACCCGCGCGCCGACCGCCTGCCGGGCGAATTCTACCAGCTCGACGTCGAGATGAGTTTTGTCACGCAGGAAGACGTGTTCGCGGCGATGGAGCCGGTCATCACGGGCGTGTTCGAGGATTTTGCCAAGGGCAAGCCGGTGACGAAGAACTGGCCTCGGATTCCGTTTGCGGAGGCGATCCGCAAATACGGCACCGACAAGCCCGACCTGCGCAACCCGATCGTGATGCAGGAGGTCTCCGAGCATTTCCGCGGCTCCGGCTTCAAGGTGTTCGCGCGAATGCTCGAGGACCCGAACAACCAGGTGTGGGCGATCCCGGCCAAGGGCGGCGGCAGCCGCGCGTTCGCCGACCGCATGAATTCCTGGGCGCAGGGCGAGGGGCAGCCCGGCCTCGGCTACATCTTCTGGCGCGAAGGCGGCGAGGGCGCGGGTCCGCTTGCGAACAACATCGGCCCCGAACGCACTGCGGCGATCCGCGAACAACTCGGGCTGCAGGAAGGCGATGCGGCGTTCTTCGTTGCCGGCGAGCCCGACAAGTTCTGGAAGTTCGCCGGCCTTGCGCGCACCAAGCTCGGTGAGGAATTGAACCTGATCGATAAGGACCGGTTCGAGCTGGCCTGGATCGTCGACTTCCCGATGTATGAGTACAACGAGGAAGACAAGAAGGTCGATTTCTCGCACAACCCGTTCTCGATGCCGCAGGGCGGATTGGAAGCGCTGCAGACGCAGGATCCGCTGACCATCAAGGCGTTCCAGTACGACATCGCCTGCAACGGCTACGAGATCGCCTCTGGCGGCATCCGTAACCACAAGCCGGAAGCGATGGTGAAGGCATTCCAGATCGCGGGCTATGGCGAAGAGGACGTGGTCGAGCGCTTCGGCGGCATGTACCGGGCCTTCCAGTACGGCGCGCCGCCGCATGGCGGCATGGCGGCGGGGCTCGATCGTATCGTGATGCTGTTGTGCGGCACCACGAACCTGCGTGAGATCTCGCTGTTCCCGATGAACCAGCAGGCCGTCGATCTCCTGATGGGCGCGCCGTCGGAAGCCACGACGAAGCAGCTCCGCGAGCTTCACGTCAGGGTCAACCTGCCGAACAAGTGATGCGCGTAGCCCGGGTGGAGCGCCAGCGTAACCCGGGGGCATCTGCGTCGGAGTTTACGAGCGGTCCCGGGTTACGCTGGCGCTTCACCCGGGCTACGGCAGCATCTAGAGTCCCGTCGAGGCCTCGACGTGGAATTGCGCGAGCGCGATCAGCGGGTCGGTCTTGAGGAGCTGAACGAGCTGGAGTCCCGGCACCTTGCCGCGGGGCGCCAGCTTGATGATCAGCGTTTGTCCGGGGCTCTCGACAAAGCGGATCACGGCGTCCACTGCTGCAGTCGCATCTGGATTGGCGGCGATGGTTTGGCCAAACGCCTTGATCTGGTCGATGATGGCGCCTCTCGCCGCCTCGCGACTGACGTTCTGGGCGCGGGCATATTGCGCAACCGCAAGATCGACGCAGCCGCTGTCGCGCAAGCTGAGCTCGATGGCTCCGGCCTCAATCTGGCCGGCGAGGCTCGCTGCTTGCACCGGATCGGTGGAGAACACGGCTCGGGGCACATTGGCGAGCGCAATGCGGGCCGATGCCTTCAGCAGGTTGCCGATTTCGAGGCTTGCGGGCGCGAGCACGAAGGCGCCGGACTGTTCGGTCCAGCCGGCGCCGAGATCGATGTCGATGGCCGCCCGGTCGATGCCGGCCGCGACAAACGGCTGCATCGCCGGATCGGTGGCATCAATCGGGACGTTCAGCTTCGCCAGAAGATGCGCTTTGCTTGGGACGGGGCCGACGAACTGGCCCCAGCCCAGGCTGATGGTGTCGATATTGATGAGCTTGTTGGTGTCGCGGAAGGGCGTGGCGGCGCCCTTGACCTCGACGCCTTCGAACACTCTGAACAGACCGAAAATTTCATCCGGCGTGGGCTTTGGCTCGGCGTTGGCACGCGCCGCGAAGCGCATCAATTGCGGGATGTCGAAGGAATTCAGCGCAAGACGGTCGAACCTGAACGGCCCCTTTGGCGTCTCGACGTCCAGGCCTTCAAGCGCCAATTGGCCGCGGCCGTTTTCCAGATTGGCGCGGATCGCCGCCAGCTTGAAAGGTCCCTGCGGCGTCCGCATTGTGTGTCCGCGCAATTCCGCATTGCCGATGCGAATGCCCTCATAGACGCCAGCCATCTTCTCCATGATCTCGCGCGCCTGGGCCTGGGTCGGAGGGCCGGCTCCCGGCTGCGGCATCAGCGCGAGGATCGCCGCCAGTTGCAGCTTTGACGGCCGCACCGCGATATCGTCGACCGTGATGCTGTCGATCTGTGCCCGCATGCCCTGATCGGTGGCGAGCACATAGGGGCCGGCCGAGACTTGCCGGTAGATGCGGTGATAGCTGTCGTCGTTCGACCTCTCGGGATCGAGCACGGTGCCGGCCGCCGCCGCATCGAAATCATGGGCGACGAGATTGGAGAGAGTGCCGGTAAGCTTCTCGCGCTTGCCCGCCTGCGGCGTGTTCACCGTGAAAGTGAACCCGTCCGCCTTGGTGCTGGCGACCTTGCCAGCCCTGATGTCCTGCAGCGTAATGCCCGAATAGGCGAACTCGCCACCATCAGGCGTCGCCGCGCCGCCATTGATCGTGCCGGTCACCGAGGGGATTGTGACCGACGAGGCCGCGATGCCGGTGAACTGCTGAAGCGCAAAGCGATAGATGTCGAGCAGGGATTCCGAGGCCGGCAGTTGCGCCGGGTTGGAGGGGCCGGAATAATCCTTCACCGTGAAGCGCGGCACCTTGTAGGTGACCTTGGCCGGGACCTTGTCGGTCACCTCGGTTGCCAGCTCGATGTCGGTCAGTTCGATGCTGTCGGCCGAGATGCGGGCACGGTCGGGCTGGCGGACGCCGGTGGCGGTCAGGCTCGCGATCCGCAGCCGCGCCGGTGGCTGCGCCGCCGATTCGCCCACGATGTCCACGACCGTGACGGTGCGCGCCAGCATATCCACCGTCACCTTGCCATGGCTCGCCTTGCCGCCGGCGGCACGGACTTGCGCGAAGGCCGCCTCGATGCCGCTGGTCATGCGATGCTGCACGTAGAGATTGAAGCCGAGCAGGCCGGCGGCGGCGACCACGACCGCGGCGATGAGGCCGATCAATATCCGTATCATCCGGCGAGCTCCGAATTACCGATCATCCTGGGGACAAATTGCCATGTTCTCAAGGGGATGACCGGAGAAGGAAAGGGCGGTATGGCTTTAAATATTGCGCAGCCGGGCGGCTGTTGACGGGAGTGCGATCCGATGTTGCATCGAGGGGGCCCGGCGTGCTTCACATCCGGCTCCATCTGCCGGACAACTGGCCTTGTTAGACCCGCACAGAATAAGAGCTTGAGGCCGGAAACGCGAGAGTACGATGTCATCCTCTTCTGAAGATCTCCATTCGGCGGCGCTGGCCTATCACCGGCTGCCGCGCCCGGGCAAACTTGAGATACAGGCGATCAAGCCGCTCGCCAACCAGCGCGACCTCGCGCTCGCCTATTCGCCCGGCGTCGCCGCCGCCTGCACCGAGATCGCGAAGAACCCCGCCGAGGCCGCCTCGCTGACGGCGCGCGCGAATCTGGTCGCGGTGGTCAGTAACGGTACCGCAGTGCTTGGGCTTGGCAATATCGGCCCGCTGGCCTCGAAGCCGGTGATGGAAGGCAAGGCGGTGCTGTTCAAGAAATTCGCCGGCATCGACGTGTTCGACATCGAGATCAAGGCCGACACGATCGAGCGCGTGGTCGAGACGGTGGCGGCGCTGGAGCCGACCTTCGGCGGCATCAATCTGGAGGACATCCGCGGGCCCGAGTGTTTCGAGATCGAGGCGCAGCTCAAGGAGCGGATGAAGATCCCGGTCTTCCACGACGACCAGCATGGCACCGCGATCATCGTCGGGGCTGCGATCGTCAATGCGCTGCTGTTGAACGGCAAGAAGTTGTCCGAGGTGAAGATCGTCTGCTCCGGCGCGGGCGCGGCCGCGATCGCCTGCCTCAATCTTCTGGTATCGATGGGGGCGCAGCGCAAGAACATCTGGGTCTGCGACATCGACGGCGTCGTGCATGAGGGCCGCAACACCTCGATGGACCGCTGGAAGGCGGTCTATGCGCAGAAGACGGATGCGCGGGTGCTGGCCGACGTGGTTGGCGGCGCCGACATCTTCCTCGGCCTCTCGGCGCCGAATGTGCTGAAGCCGGAAATGGCAAAGCAGATGGCGGAGAATCCGCTGATCATGGCGCTCGCCAACCCGGTGCCGGAGATCATGCCGGACGAGGCGCGGAAAGCGCGCCCTGACGCCATGATCTGCACCGGACGTTCGGACTTCCCGAATCAGGTCAACAATGTCCTGTGCTTTCCCTTCATCTTCCGCGGCGCGCTCGACGTCGGCGCGACCGCGATCAACGAGGCGATGAAGCATGCGGCGGTGGACGCGATCGCGCAGCTCGCGCGCGATCCGCCCTCGGACGCGGTCGCGTCGCGCTACGACACCGGTGAGACGCAGGGTTTCGGGCCCGGCTCGCTGATCCCAAGCCCGTTCGACCCGCGCCTGATCCTGCGCATCGCGCCGGCGGTGGCGAGGGCGGCGATGGAATCGGGCGTTGCGACCCGGCCGATCAAGAATTTCGACGAATATACCGCGCTGCTCGAGCGCTTCGCGTTCCGCTCCGGTCTCGTCATGAAGCCGATGTTCGCGAAGGCCAAGACGCAGCCGGTGCGCGTGATCTATGCCGAAGGCGAGGACGAGCGCGTGCTGCGCGCCACGCAAGTGGTGCTGGAAGAGAAGCTGGCGCGGCCGATCCTGGTCGGGCGGCCCTCGGTGGTCGAAGCCCGCATCAAGCGCTTCGGCCTCGCGATCAAGGCCGGCAAGGATTTCGACCTCATCAATCCCGAGGACGATCCGCGCTACCGTTCCTATGTGCAGTCCTATATCGACGTCGCGGGCCGGCGCGGCGTGACGCCCGATGCGGCGCGCACGGTGGTGCGCACCAACAACACGGTTATCGCGGCGCTCGCCGTGGTACGCGGCGAGGCGGATGCCATGCTGTGCGGCGTCGAGGGCCGCTACATGAGCCATCTGCGCCACGTGCGCGAGATCATCGGCTTCCTGCCTGGCGTCAGCGACTACGCGGCGCTGGCGCTGATGATCTCGACCAAGGGCGCCTATTTCATTGCGGATACGCAGGTCCGGCCGAATCCCAGCCCGGAAGAGCTGTCGGAGATGGCATCGCTCGCGGCGATCCACGTCCAGCGCTTCAACTTCAAGCCCAGGGTCGCTTTCGTGTCGCATTCGGATTTCGGCAGCTACGACACCGAATCCTCGCGCAAGATGCGGCGGGCCACGCAGCTCCTTAAAGAAAAGCATCCGGAGATCGAGGCCGACGGGGAGATGCAGGGCGACACCGCGCTGTCCAAGGCCGTGCGTGACCTGGTGCTGCCGGCATCGAAGCTGGAGGGCGAGGCCAACATCCTGATCATGCCGAATCTCGATGCGGCCAACATCGCCTACCAGATGATCAAGTCGCTGGGAGACGCGCTTCCCGTCGGCCCGATCCTGATCGGCCCGGCACGGCCGGCGCATATCCTAACGCCGTCGGTGACGGCGCGCGGTGTCCTCAACATGACGGCGGTCGCCGCCGTCGAGGCGCAGGAGCGTGCGGGCCGCGCGCAGCCGACCTTGTTCGGCTAGGCGGAGACGAATTCGAATTGCTCGCGGCAGGCGGAACGACCATAATCGTTCCGCGCTCGGTTCACGACTGCGATCAATGGGGACGACCATGCCGGGGTTCATTGCTTTCGGACGGGTTTTGTTCGCCGTCCTGTTCATCTATTCGGGAGCAACCAAGCTGTTGGCGATCCAGGCGACCGCGGATTCCTTCGCCGCCAAGATCACCATTCCCGAGATTGCAGCGCCCTATGCGCACCAGCTTGAAACCTTGGCGGCAATGCCGATCATGCAATTGATCGCAATTTCGGTCGGCGTGTTCGAAGTCATCGCCGGCCTGATGATCGCATTGAACTGGCTGGTGCGATTCTTCTCGATCCTGCTCATCATCCTCGTGGTCGGCGCGACCTTCTACTTCCACGATTTCTGGAATCAGCCGGCGCCTGAAAACGCCCACACGCTGATGGAGGCGCTGAAGAACCTGTCGATCATCGGCGCGCTGTTCATCCTCGCCGGCTACGGCCGCACGCCGCGGAGCGCTGAGGCCGCCTACGGCGATGCGTGAGAGACTTGTAGCCCGGGTGGAGCGGAACGCGTAACCCGGGACGGCGGTATCCGTATTTGCGAGCGGCCCCGGGTTACGCTGGCGCTTCACCCGGGCTACGGCAGCCTCACGCTGTGTCGCGCCGCCACGGCGTGACGGTGACGCCTTGGTTCGCATCGAGGATTTGCGGCTCGCCTGGCTTCAATCCGTGCGATGCAAGGATTTGCTGCGGCGAGCGGGCGGGGACGCCGGGGAAACAAGGCTCCCCGTCCGGTAGGTTCACCCGCGATGCCTGCGACAGCCAGAACGTGTCGTAGCGGTCCATGAACATATCGAACACCGAGGGACCGCCGATGATCGCGACGGTGCCGGAGGTGACGCCGGCTTGCGCGCTCGCCGTCTCGAACGTGGCACCGGCGGGATTCCAGAGCGTGGCTTGCGGATTTGCGGGATCGGGCGTGGTGGCGCGCACTTTGCGCGTCACGATGATGCGTTTTCGCTGTGGCGAGTTCGGCTGGTCCTCGTAGGAATTGCGGCCATGCACGATCAAGTCGGCGCGGTCGAGGGCGGCGGAGAAGAATCTCTTGTCGCCCTCGAACTTCAATTGGTCCGGCATCACGTTATCGGCGCTGGCCAGCCGGCCATCGGCGGAGACGATCACATAGCCTTCGAAACGCAACGCCGGCACGATCGCTTCGCGCGCTATTCCGAAATCGTCGTCACGACGCTGTTGACCGGCCGCGCACTCACCGTCGGCAGCTTGGCGTCCTTGGCCAGCTCTTCCTCATATTGCGGCAGCACCTGCACCGGCGCTTTCGCGCGCATCGCCACGACCTTGTAGCCGCCGGCCTTCAGCCGGCTCAACAGTTCGGGCAGGGCTTCCGCGGTGTGCTTCTGGAAGTCGTGCATCAGGATGATGCCCTTGCCGAGCTTGTCGACCTTCTTCATCACGGTGTCGATCACCGTCTGCGGCTTGCTCGCCTTGAAGTCGAACGAGTCGAGGTCACAGGAGAAGATGGCGATGTTGCGGGTGCCGAGATAGGTCACCATTTCCGGCGGATGCTGCAGCGCCGGGAAGCGGAAGAACGGCGAAGGCGCGACGCCGAGCGCCCACTTGACCGCAGCGAAGCCCTTCTCGATCTCGTCCTTGCGCTGGTCTTCCGTCAGCTTCTTGTTGTTCAGGTTGGCATGCGACCAGGTGTGCGCGCCGACCGTGTGGCCGGCATTGTAAACCTGCTTGAGGATCTCGGGATGGTAGGTCGCGTGCTTGCCGATCGGGAAGAAGATGCCGGTGGTGCATTCGTCCGCCAGCGCCTTCAGCACGGCAGGCGTGTTGTTCGGCCATGGGCCGTCGTCGAAGGTGAGGACCACCTCGTGGTCGCGCAGGAAGTCGAGCTGCTTGAAATGCTCGAAACCGAAGCCGGGTCCGCCTGTCGTGTCGATCTCGACCGTGCGGCCGACGCCGAGCGCGTTCGGATTGTTGCAAGCGGCGCGCGCGGGCTGCGGTGGCTGCGCGGGGGCGGCCGCAGGAACCGGCGCTGGTGCCGCCTGCGGAGCGGCCGCCTGCTGTGCAGGCGCTGGAGCAGCGTTCGCACCCTTGGCGACGGGAGCACCTTTGACCGCGGGAGGAGTCTGCGACCAAACCGCGGTGGACGAGAGCAGCGAAACCACACCCGCAAAAATCAGACCTGCCGCAATGCGCATGGCTGTGTTCCCTAGAGCTATCGTGCGGATGAAGGTATCCAATACCCGCCCGAACTGCCTCCTACCCCAACTAATAGTAGCCTAGATGGTCACCCCCCGCCAATGCAACGGAGGCCGACTTCCTGCACAGGTAAATTGCAGGGATCAGGCCGCCGCCAGCGCCCGGGCGATGGTGGTCTTGACCCTCGTGTCCTCCGGCGCAACCGACTCAGGGAAGACGTCGGCGATGTAGCCGTCGCGGCCGATCAGATATTTGTGAAAGTTCCAGCGCGGGACATCCTTCGGGCGCGCCTCGGCAGCCCATCTGTAGAAGGGATGCGCAGTGGGGCCTTTCACGACGGCCTTGGCCGCCATCGGGAAGGTGATGCCATATTGGTGATGCGCGGTCTCGGCGATCTCGCTTGCCCCGCCTGGTTCCTGGCTGCCGAAATCGTTCGAGGGGACGCCGATGATGACGAGGCCGCGGTCGCGGAACTCCGTCCACAGCGCCTGCAGCCCCGCATATTGTGGGGTGAAGCCACAGAGCGAGGCGGTGTTGACGATCAGGAGCGGCCGGCCGGCATGCTCGGCAAGCCGGATGTCACCGCCCTGCAGCGCCGGAAACGAGAAGGCATACGCGGTGACCCGGCTCATCGCCGGCTCCGCCCGCAAGCTCCGGGAGTACAAAGGTTCGGCCAATACCGCCACCGCACCCGCGACAAAGATCCTGCGGCTGATCATGGCCATTCCCCTTCGGCGTGAAGATTCGGGGAACAATAACCCGGCGGGGTAGGGTGCGGCTTTCAACATGCCGTTACGGCGGCAGTTGCGGATCGGGCCATCAGGGGACCCGGAGTTGCCTCGGCGTGCGCTCCACAGATTCATTCTCGATGCGGGCGCAATTTGGAACCCGCGTTTATCGGTAGTTCGAAACGGCCACGATCGACGATTTCGACCTGCGTTGCCATCAAGGGGACCAGTCGGATCAGCCGCGCGGCGGTTTCAGGGACAGAATATTTTCGCCAGGCGCCTGACAGGAAGAAAAACACGATCTTGGACCGATCAAGGGCGAGACGCTCGTGCGGGCGTGATTGGATGCGAAGATCCTTGGTAAGGACGGCCCAACCTCCTTCGCGGTCCAGGTCGCCCATCCAATCAACGTCGTTAACGTTGGCCGCGAACTTGTCGCTCAAGGCGACGAACGTATGATCGGGAAATAGATGTTGCAGAGAGCGAGGTATCGCTGGGCTGAGGTTATGGTCAACCAACAACTTCACGCTGCAAGTCGTTGCTCAAAATCAAGAGCAGCGCGGACCTCGGTTTTGGGCACTTCGTAAAGACGAGCGACGGCGTCGAAGGAGCCTTCCACCTTCACAGCATCAGCCAAGACCTCGGTCGGAACGCCGCGTTGTACGATTGGGCGACCGAACGACCTCTTGGGATCAATGATCACCGCCCGATGCCGCATGCCGAGGGGAAACCATCGGGACACCGTAGAGGCATCGAATTCCAGGTCGCGGAGGCTCGGCTCGATTACAGAACGGAAGACCTGCTGCCTTCGCTTCAGATCGATCATCTTCCCTTCGTGATCCTTCTCAGTGATGTCCAGAAAGATCGTCTTGCCGTCCGTCCGGAATCGTTGTGTCGAAAAGGGTCGATCATCACGGACCTCGTCGACGGCGCGACGGTAGCAATCGCGGATTGTGTTGAGCCCGACTCCAAGATCGCGGAATGATTTCACGAACCTGAGCTCGATTAGATCACGAAAGCTGAGCTCAATTTGATCGTCGTCGTTCGTGTAGTCCGATTTCCAGAGCGGCTCGGAATAACTCGCTTCGCCATGCTCGTAGCCGCGCAGCCACCGCCCAACGGTCTGGCGCGAGACAAGGCGGGCGGGAGGAACTCCTGGACGGCTAAAATTCAGAAGACGCAGGCCCTCGACGGCACTATACGCGCCGCGTCCGAGAGCATCAGGTTCGTCAGGAACGTTTTTCGACATGGGGATATCAATAGCGCCCGATTCGGGGGACGAGAAGCCGCTAGTTCCCCTCCGGCCGATCTTGACCTCGCACCGGATGTTCGAATGGACAGAATTTTCTCCTGCCGGCAAGCGGGAGAGGTGACGACGAGACCTAGCGCAGCGGGATGATGAAGTCGGTGCCTTCGCCGGTTTCGCCCTGGTTGATGCCCTGGTCGGAGACGATGATCGAGCCGCCTGACGTCAGCGCCTCGTTGACGCGCGCCATTGCGTCCTGCGGGATGGTGATGCGGTCGAGCGCCTCCGCCGGGCTGTTGGCGAGCGGCTTGACCTCGGCGGCGGCGGTTGCGCCGCGGCGGCGCCGTCCCGGATACGCATCTTCCTCGAGACGCACGGCTGTGCGTGCAGTCGGCAGCGAGACCACCGACCAGTGCAGGAGATTGGGATCGCTCTTGTCGACCTGGGCGGTGAACACATGCGTGCCCAGCGGTCGGTCGCCAGGCGCGATCACCACGGGCACCTCGAACAGCGGCGCAAAATTCTGTCGCACGTAAAGCTTGGAATCCTTGCGGCTGATCAGGACGGCGATCTGGCCGGTCCGCTTCGGCTGATCGAGCTTTGCGGCGCTGGGCAAACGTGAAGCATCCTTCTTGACGTCGGCAGCAGGTGTTTCGCCCGGCTTGGCGGCCTCGGCGGGTGTCTCGGCAGCCTTTGTCTCGGGAGCCTTTGTCTCAGCAGCTTTGGGCTCGGTCGATTTTGCGGCGTCGACCTTGGGCGCATCCTGCTTGACCGCTTCGGCCCTGGTCTCGGCCTTCACGCGTTGACCAGCGGTGGCGTCGGTTTTCGAAGCTTCGGTGCTGGCGGTGATCTCGATCGGATGCTCGCCGGCTGATCTCGCTTCGCCGATCGTGCTGTCGTCCAGCCCGGCGTCGGAAGCGCTTACGGCGGCGGTCTTGGTGAGTGCAGATTCGGTTTCCGCCTTCGCCTCATCGGGCGCTGTGCCGTTCACTTGGCTCTTCAAAGCCTCGTCAGCCTTCGCGATAGTCGCTCCGGATAACGTGAGAGAGGGGCGGTCGGCGGGCATCGCACCGCTGGCGTCCGCGGTATGGGTCTGCTCGCGCAGCGATGTTTGCAGCTCGGCATGACCCACGGTCGCGCGCAGCTCGAGACCAGGTTCGTTGGCAGGCTTGAGCTCCGCGCCCTTGTCGCCTTTGTCGCCCTTGACGCCGAGCGGAGCATCCACCTTCGGTTCTTCGGCGACAGGTTGCGGCCCCACCTTTTGCGTGGCGAGCAGCGGATGCGAGAAAGCAGCGGGCGTGATCTCGCCGGGCGTGATGATGACGCGTGCGCCCATCTTGGTCCAATTCCACATCTTGATCGCGAATGCCATCGGCATCCGGATGCAGCCGTGCGAGGCCGGATAGCCGGGCAGCACGCCGGCATGCATCGCGACGCCCGACCAGGTGATCCGCTGCATATAGGGCATCGGCGCGTTGCTATAGATGTTGGAGTGATGGAATTTGTGTTTCTGGATGACGCTGAAGACACCCATCGGGGTGGAGTGGCCCTTCATGCCGGTCGAGACCGGGCTCTCGGCAAAGAGACCGTTGGCGTCAAAGACCCGCATCTTCTGGTCATGGATCGAGACCGTGATGATCAGCGGCGTCTGCGGCTTGATGCCGGTGTCTTTCTCAGGGGCTGCGGCCTTTGCAGCGGGCTTGCGGGGCTTCTGCCGCCGCGGCTGAATCTGCGGCTCGGGCTGGTAGTAGCTGGGATCATAGTTATTCCAGTAGTAGAGCGCGGCATCGGCCTGCGAGGCGGCGCCGAGCGTGCCTACCGTCGCCAGAAGCGCGATCTTCCAAGCCCGTTCACTTGCAGTCTGCAATGTCGAAATCCGACGTCCGCTCACGCGCATAGTCCTTAAGATTCCCAGTCCCGATATTGGTTGGTTGTCGCAGAGGCGAAATACGTTCACCAGCGCAGGCACTTTAACCCTTCTGTGATCGCGGTGCTTTTCATAGAAAGCGTAGCAAAAAAGCCTCACATTAGGTTAAACCGGCCACCGCGCCTCTCAATGCGCGCAGCCTTCCCCTGCAGCCTTTTCGCCATACATAGGCCGCGCCAACAACGTAGCGGAGCCATCATGCACGCCAAAGCCATCACTTCTCCGCAACTGCCTTGGAAGAGGCTGGCTTTGGCCACAGTTGTCCTGGCGCTGGGACTGGTGCAGGCAGCGGTCGCTGCCGACGAGCCCGACCTGATCTTCCGCCGCTCCACCGTATTCAAATGGATTTCGCCCAACGACAAGCTCGCGACCTATGGCGTCGACGATCCCGAGGTCGAGGGCGTGGCCTGTCATTTCACGGTGCCGGAGAAGGGCGGCTTCAAGGGCTGGCTGGGGGTGGCGGAGGAAGTCTCCGACATTTCGCTGGCCTGCCGGCAGATCGGCCCGATCCGCTTCAAGGACAAGATGAGCCAGGGCGACGACATGTTCCGCCAGCGCCGGTCGCTCTTCTTCAAGAAGATGCAAATCGTCCGCGGCTGCGATGCCAAGCGCAACGTGCTCGTCTACATGGTCTATTCGGACAAGCTGATCGAAGGTTCGCCGAAGAACTCGACCTCGTCAGTGCCGATCATGCCCTGGGGGGCGGCCGACACCGTCGTCCAGAAATGCGGCGACTTCATCCAGTAGTGGAAGAGGTGGCTAGAACTGCCGTTTCTTCAATTCAGATCCTCGCATGCCGGCCTGCAGGCGGGCTTGGGGATCGCGGCAGCCCACGAGGCGCACAAGCTTCTGCTGCGCGCATTCATTGTCACCCATGACGTGGATGTCCTGCTGCGACATCGCACCCACCATCTGCTGCTGGCCGGGTTTGCGGGGCGCGGTTTCCTTGCCAACATCGATGTTGCCATTGCCCACGACTGCGATCCTTCGTTGGATTGGGACAAGTAACTAACGCGCGACCATCAACAAAGGTTGCGAGCTGTGCGACTGAGTCGGCAGAGTAAGTTGTTAGGTTCAGTTCGCTGCAGCGCTCCTAGCGGCCAAAGATTAAGAACTCGCGACGTTGTTGATCGGCACGTTGATAATCTAGCGCCAAACCGTGGTTGCCGACGTTGATTTATGTCATTCGCGAGGTGAATCATTTCTTCGCCGGTGGCGAGATACGGCACGAGGGCGCTGGTGTACCAGAAATGCGGGTACTGAAATCATTGCGTTTTTCGCACCAATGTTTCGTCGCGCCGAGCCGACGAAACAATTCGGCAGTGGAATGAAACCATTTTGAGGTTTTGGCGCAGATGTCCGGAAACAGGGCGTGGCTATCAAATCGCCAACAAGACGGCGGGAACGCTGGAAGACCGGAGACAGTCAAATGCGGACGATCAGCTTCATCCTTGCCTTCGCCTTCGTTCTGGCTGGACCCTCAATGGCGGGGTCCTCCGACAGCGGCCTTCTGGGCATCGGCGCCTTCTCGTACACGGGTTCGCCGATTGTGAGCGCCACGACTCAGGCTATGGTCGTTGCCGCCAACTGAGCTCCTTGTTTGAGCATGATCTTTTCGGAAAACCGGTTTCCACTTTTTCCGGATCATGCTCTGAGAAGTCTGCAAGAAAGCCGACGGTAAATGAACTGCATGCTCTTGCGCACCTGTCTCGCCGTCATCGCAGCATTGATCGTTTCTGCCAGTTCCGCGCAGGCGCAGGCGCCGACAACGCATCAGACCCAGCCGGTGCAATTCCGCACCCTGTTCAAGGTGCTGCCCGACCCGCGTGGTGAATTCGTGCGCCAGTGCGCGCCCCACATGCTCGGCCGCTGGGCGCATCCGGAAGCCGTATGCGGCTGCCTGCATGATTATGCTGCCGCCACCGTCGAGGATCCCGATCTGCGCGAAGCCTTGCTGCGCGGGATCAGCGAGACCGGCGTGCCGACGATCGAGACCGACTGGGTGCCGCCGTCAAAGCAGTCTGAGATCGGCCCGACCTTCACCAAGATCGCCAAGCCGACGCTGCAGTGCATGTTCGATCCGGCGACGGAGTAAGCAGCGTTTCTCGATCATCCCACGAGGTCATCGCCCGGCTTGACCGGGCGATCCAGTATTCCGCGGCGCGTTCTGTGCGCACGACTGGCGATGTCGATTACTGGATGCCCGGCCGGAGCCTGTCATCGGGCTCGCCGGAGGCGAGACCCGGTGGCGGGGCGTGACGGAGGGGGTGTGTTCTAGCGCTTCTTGGTGCCGAGACGTGGGATGCATTTGCGCACGCGCGTCACGCCCTGGCTCGTCATCTGCGAGCCCGAGACTTCCTTGATCTGGCCCGCGGGGCATGATCCGTCGTCGACCATCACGCGCTGGCCCAGTCGCAAATCAATGATGTCCTGCTCGCGTCCCAGCACCTGCGCCGACGCTGACAGTGGCGATGCGAGCCAGCCAAGCAGCGCGATGCAGCCGACGCGCAGAACTCTTTCCGAAATCATCAGCGTCACTTGAGCGTCACTTCCCTTGGATCTTCAGCCCGTCGGGGCCGACATTGATCTGGAAACCTTCGGGCTGCTTCTTGGCCTGGTAGAGCTGGTAGCCGAGCACGCCGATGACGGCGAGCAGCACACCGATGATCAGATACAGGACGTTGCGATTGCCGGGCATCCGGTATCTCCGCCGTACAGCTTTTCATTTTCAGCTTAATGAGCCGCCGGCGATTCTCATAGAGCCGCGCGCGACGTTGGCGTTTTGGCGACGCGGGCTCTCGGCTTGCGGCGCTCGCGCAGCGCGGTGAGTGACGCCTTCGCCAGTCGCTCGGCCGATGCTTTCAGTTGCGGAAGGTCGTGGCCGGCAAACCCCAGCACGAAGCCGGGCAGGGGACGCGCGCGATGATAGGTCTCCGCAAGCAGCCAGCCGTCGACGCCGGCCGCGCGTCTGGCCTCTGACGCCACGACCGGGTCGGTCGACGGATCGAACCGCGCCACCAGATGCAGGCCCTGCGAGGGCACCGGCACCGACAGCTCACCGTCTGATGCCGCCGCCAGCGTCGAGGCCAGTACGTCACGCGCTTCGCGGTAGAGCCTGCGCACCTTCTTCAGGTTGGCGGCGAAGGCGCCGGAGTTGAGCATGTCAGCGACAGCGCCTTCCATCAGCGTGCCCGGAAAGCGGTCGAGCGCGGCGCGGGCCGCCGTCACCGGGCCGATCAATTTTTCAGGCAGCGCGCAGTAGCCGATGCGCAATCCCGGAAACAGCGTCTTGGCAAACGTGCCCATGTAGATGACGCGCCGGAGATGATCGATGCCGGCCAGCGACAGCAGGGGAGCGCCGTCATAGCGGAACTCGCTGTCGTAATCGTCCTCGAACACAAAGGCATCGGCGGCCTTGGCCCAGTCGAGCAGTTCCAGCCGGCGCGGCATCGACATCTGCACGCCGAGCGGAAACTGATGCGACGGCGTCACATAGGCCGCACGCGCCGCCGGCGCGCGGGCCCGGCCGTTCGCAACCATCATGCCCGATGCGTCGACCGGAACGGAAACCGCGCGATAGCCGCAATGCTCGATGGTTCGGCGCGCGATTGGGTACCCCGGATCCTCGCACCAGATCTGATCGCCGGGCTTGAGGATTGCGCTCAACACGATGCGCAACCCGTGCAGCGTGCCCGACGTCAGCATGATCTGCTCGGGGTCGCAGCGCAGGCCGCGCGCCGACAACAAATGATCGGCGATTGCGGCGCGGAGCTCGCGGCTGCCCCTGGGATCGCCGTAATGGAAATGCACGGCGCTGAAGGCGCGCATCCTTCGGCCGACGAAGGCGCGGAAGCGCTGCAGGGCGCGGCTATCGATATGCGTGCAGCCGAGCGCGAGCGCGCCTTGCTGGGGCGCATCGATGGTGATCTTTGGCTTCGGCGCTTCGCGGGCGCGGGCAGGGATGCGGGCCGCGACGAACGTCCCCGAGCCTGTGGTCGCCACCGCGAACCCGTCCGCGATCAACCGTTCATAGGCGGTGACGACCGCGTTACGGCGAAAGCCGGTCTGCCGTGCCAGCGTGCGGGAGGGCGGCAGCGGCTCGCCCGGTTTGACGATGCCGCCGAGGATGGCGTGGCAAAGCGCCTGGTAGAGGCGCTGCTGGGCGGAGGCGCCCGGTGTGATGTGCGGTCCGGAAAGGTCGAGCGGCAGTTCGGCCTTGCTCGGCGACGCAGAATTGGTCGAAATTTTTCGCATGGAATTGGCACTATCGCAGACCAAATCCGGCGCTACAACTGTTTCGAAACGTTCAAAATCCTAAACAGGAGTTACCGTGAGCGAAGGTGCTGCCGCCTCATATCCGCTGTCACCACGAAACCAGGTGAAGCGCCGCCATGATCGCGGCTTCTACGATCATGAAACCGTTCACCGCATCCTCGACTCCTCGATGCTGTGCCACGTCTCCTATGCGATCGACGGCCAGCCCTATTGCACGCCGACCTTCTTCTGGCGCGAGGGAATACGGCTGTACTGGCACGGCAGCAGCGCCAGCCGCATGCTGAGGAACCAGTCCGCGGGCCAGAGGGTCTGTCTCACGGTCGCGCATCTCGACAGCCTGGTGCTGGCGCGCTGCGGCTTCAATCATTCGGCCGACTACCGCGCGGTGATGGCGTTTGGGACGGCCTACCTCGTCACCGATCCGGACGAGAAGCAGCGCGCGCTGGTCGCGATGGTCGACCGCTTCTTTCCCGATCGCACCGCGAGCCTGCGGCAGAGCAATACGCAGGAGATCAAGGCGACATCCTTCATCGCGATGGAGATCGAGGAAGCCTCGGCCAAGATCCGCGCCAAGGGCGTCGCCGATGACGATGAGGATTACGAGCTGCCGATTTATGCCGAGCGCATTCCGGTGCGCACCGTGCTCGGCGCGCCGGAACCTTGCTCGCGGCTGCTCGACGGCGTGACGCGGCCGGCATCACTCGATGGCTATTCGGAAGGCCGTCTGCTCGAAGAAGCATTGCGAGATGCCTATTTTGCGCAGTACCCCGGTGGCTGAGATCACGCTATAGCGGTGTCGGGCAAGCGCCCGTGCGCTTGATGATCGAACCTGGAGTTGGAGCCGCCGCATGAATGCCGATACGCAACAAAGGATCCTGGACGCCGTTGATGCCGGCTTCGATGCGCAGCTTGCGACCACGAAGGAATTCGTCGCGATCCCCTCGACCCGTGGCGCGGAAGGTCCATGCCAGGACATGATCGGCGATCTCCTGCGCGCACGCGGCTACGAGGTCGACGACTGGCATATCAATGTCGACGATCTGAAGGATCTTCGCGGCTTCGGCCCGATCGAGCATGATTTCTCCAGGGCGCGCACGGTGGTCGGCACCTATCGGCCGCCTACCGATGGCGGCAAATCGCTGATCCTGCAGGGGCACTGCGACGTGGTGCCGACGGGCCCGCTCGACATGTGGGAGACGCTGCCATTCTCACCCACCATCAAGGACGGGCGGATGTATGGCCGCGGCGCCTGCGACATGAAGTCGGGCACGATCGGCGCGCTCTATGCGCTTGATGCGATCAAGGCTGCAGGCTTTCGCCCGACCGGGCGGATCCACTTCCAGTCGGTGATCGAGGAGGAGAGCACCGGCGTCGGCGCGCTCTCGACGCTCCAACGCGGCTATCGTGCCGATGCCTGCTTCATCCCGGAGCCGACCGACGGCAAGATGATCCGCTCGCAGGTCGGCGTGATCTGGTTTCGGCTGAAGGTGCGCGGCTTCCCGGTGCACGTGTTCGAGGCGGGCGCCGGCTCGAACGCGATCATGGCGGCGTATCATTTGATCCACGCGCTGGAGAAGCTCGAAGCCGAATGGAACGAGCGCGCCAAGGCCGACCGGCACTTCAAGGACGTCGCGCATCCCATCAACTTCAATCCGGGCATCATCAAGGGCGGCGACTGGGCCTCCAGCGTGCCGGCCTGGTGCGACGTCGATTGCCGCATCGCCGTGCTGCCGGGCTGGTCGCTCGCGGAGTGCCAGAAGGAGATTTTGGCCTCCGTCTCGGCGGCTGCACGCGACCATCGCTTTCTCTCCAACAATCCGCCTGAAGTGCAGTGGTCGGGCTTCCTGTCGGAGGGCTATGAGCTGACTGACGCGGCCGCGCCGGAAGCGGCGTTCGCGAAGGCGTTCGGCGCCGTCTATGGCGGCACGGTGGAAGACCGTGCCTTCACCGCGCTCACCGATACCCGCTTCTACGGATTGAACTACAACATCCCGAGCCTGTGCTTCGGCGCCAGCGGCGCGGCGATGCACGGCTTCAACGAATATGTCGATCTGGAGTCGCTGCGCAAATCCACCAAGGCCACCGCACTGTTCATCGCGGAATGGTGTGGGGTGGAGAAGGTGTAAGGCGCCGTAGGGTGGGCAAAGCCAACGGGTCGCGCGAACGCGCGCCCGATGACAGGCTCCGCGTGCCCACCATTCACGGCCGGTGCAAGAGAAGGTGGGCACGCTTCGCTTTGCCCACCTACGAATTCGACGGCCACAACGCCGCGACGATCGCATCCAGCCCATCGGTGAGCGCGGCGGGGCCCGGCTGCAAAATGATCGTCGACTTGATCTCGACGATGCGGTCGTTGCGCACGGCGGGGATATCGCTCCAGCCGGGGCGGTTGCGGATGCGATTGGGTACCACCTTCTTGCCGCACCAGGAGGCGAGGATCACGTCAGGCGCGGCGTCACGCACGACTTCGGGCGTGATGATGCGGTCTTTTGCCGCCTTCTGTAGCCGCAAGCCTGGCAGCGCGTCTTCGCCGCCGGCGATCTCGATCAGCTCGGACACCCAGCCGATGCCGCTGATCAGGGGATCGTCCCATTCCTCGAAATAGACTTTTGGCTTCGGCTGCGAACGCGGTGTCGCAGCGATGGCGGCGAGGCGCTGCTCGAAATCCGCGGCAAGCCGGTCGGCGCGTTCGGCGGCGCCGACGATGGCGCCGAGGGTGCGGATCATCGCCATGATGCCGGCAATGTCGCGCTGGTTGAAGACGTGGACGTCGACGCCGGCCCGCACGAGATCGGCGACGATGTCGGCCTGGATGTCGGAGAAGGCGAGCACGAGGTCCGGCTCGAGTGCCAGGATTTTCGGGATGTCCGCCGAGATGAACGCCGCGACGCGCGGCTTCTCGCGCCGGACCTGCGGCGGTCGCACCGCATAGCCGGAGACGCCGACGATGCGGTCCTGCTCGCCGAGCAGGTACAGCGTCTCCACGGTCTCCTCGGTGAGGCAGACGATCCGGCGGGGAGGGAAGTGGCGCATTGAAAATCTCTATCGTCGGCCGCATCGTCACGCCGGCCATTACCTCCGACGTCATTGCCTGATTTACCGGCTCCGTCCATTCTCTGCCGCTGCCGCGCGCACAACAAAACGGGAGGACGCATGACGCCGCTGGAAAAGATCCAATCGATGAAGATGCCGTTTGCGGAATTGAAGGGCGTCATCTTCACGGAGGCCGACAAGGACCGCGTGGTGGCAAAGATGCTGGTGCGGCCGGACCTCTGCACGCTGTATCACACCATCCACGGCGGCGCGGTGATGGCGCTTGCGGACTCGGTCGGGGCGGCCGCGACCGTGATCAATCTGCCCGAAGATGCCAAGGGGACCACGACGATCGAGAGCAAGACCAACTTCATTGGCGGCGCCAAGGAGGGGACCATCGTCGTCGCCGTCGCTACGCCCGTGCATCGTGGGCGGCGCACGCAGGTCTGGCAGACCCGATTGGAAACCGAGGACGGCAGGCTGGTTGCCATCGTAACCCAGACCCAGATGGTACTTTAGTATGCGCGAAGTCCTGAATTCATCAATAAATTCAATCCGAAAGATCAAGTGAATCCAAATGCGAGATTCGGTGAATCTTCGTACTTGAATTTCATGCTGCGACGCACAATATTGGGCGTCTAGGGATTCGACGCCTCCTCGAGGGCTACCACGAGGAGTTATGGAATGAATTACGATTCTACCCGTTCGGCGCCAGCCAAAGGTACCGTTCGGACCCTCAGCCAGTCAGAATTGCCGCTTTTGCGGGATCATCTGCTGAGGCTGGACCGAACCAGCCGCTATGATCGCTTCCATGGCTTCATGGATGACGGCTTCATCAAGCGCTACGCCGAAAAATGCGCCAGCGACGGCACCGTCATCATCGCCTATTTCGACAACGGCACGGTGCGCGGTGCGGCCGAATTGCATCCGCCGGAGCAATCGCCGGACGGCGAGCCTGAGATCGCTTTCAGCGTGGAGCGCTCGGCGCGCCGCAAGGGCGTCGGCAGCGTCCTGTTCCGCAAGCTGATCGCAGAGGCGCAGGCGAGGGGCTATCGCTCGCTTCGGATCACCACCGGTGCGCAGAACGAGGCGATGCGGACGCTCGCCAGCAAGTTCGGCGCGAAGCTGACGTTCCGCCACGGTGAATCCACCGGCAGCATCGATCTCGCGCGGCATGGCCAGCCGGAACCGGTCCCGGCGGCGGTTGCGCCGCTGGAGACGGCGCGCGCGATCGCCAATCTCAACCGCGCCTATTGGCAGATGGTGTTCAAGATGTACGGCTGGGGCCGCGCCGCCTGATCGGCGCGCCGCTACGCCCGCGCCGCCCCGGCAATTCGTTCAGATGAACGAGTTGCCAATCGCAGTTCAGGTGCCGGTGCGCTTGTCGTTACCGAACCGCCGGACCACGCGCCGCTCGACCACGACCGCGCGCTGCGCGCCTTGTTCGCCCGTGATCACACGGGTCGCCGATCTTACGCTGGTTCGCGCCGTCTTCTTCACCTCAGCCAGCACGTCCTCGTAAGGAAGGCCCATCAAGGCGGACGCGATCTCGGCCTGCTGCTCGAGGTCGTCGGTGATGCCGACGGCGGCGAAGATCGCTTCCTCCAGCGTCGGCGGATCGCGCCTCACGCGTCGGGGACCATATTTCGTTTGCCAGTCTTCGCTCATCGGGGCCTCGCTGGGAGCGCGACGACGGTTCCATGAATCGTCATCCGCCCGCCTCTTCGTTTTGAGCATGATCTCCGCGCAAACCCTTCGTGTCTGTCGCGAGGAAAAACCGGTAGCTACTTTTTCCGGATCATGCCTGGGCCGGATACCTAGGCGCCATATTGTTGCATTGCAATATGAAACTGACATGGCAATCCAGCCATGCACGGTAGACTTTCTCAAGTTTACCCCGACTCATCGCGCGATCGTTACCGGTTATGCACCGCAATCGTGCGTCGCTCGGCCGTCGTCACTCACATCAAGGCCGCCGTTTCGATAGCTGCGGAATCAACGGGCGGCTGCGGCCAGCGTTGCAACGCGGCGCGGCCTGCGTCGGTCAGCACATAGATCCCGCGCTCGGCGCGGTCGAACCAGCCGTAAACATTATGCAGCAGGATCTTGCCGGCATCCGGAATATCGACCCGGAGCTCGCGCACGCGCCGTGGTCCATTGGCGAGGGCCGACGCGCAGGCAAGCGCCTGCTGGCGGTAGGCGGTCATGATCGGCGAGCGCGTGCTGCCGCCCATCACGGGATCGCCCTTGCGGCGATTGTGCTCGGCAACCAGGCGCGAGCGCTTCTTCGGATCGCGGCGCGGCGCCGTGGTCGGCGGCTTCACCAGCACCTCGACCTCGCCGGCGCCGGTCACTCCCAGCATGCCGAAGCCGAGGCGGCGGCAGAGATTGCGGTAGCGCGCGTCGCTTTCGCGGCCCTTGCCGCGCGTCGATAATTTGGCGGCGATCCAGATCTCGTCGCAGGCGCCGGCGCGACCGACCGCCTGCAGGATCAGTTCCAGGTTGAAGGTGAGCTTCAGCTCACCGACCACGACGACCGGCGGATCGTCGCCGCTCAGCGCCACCAGGTCGCAGCCGCCGATCTCGCCCTTCACCGTGAAGCCGAGCTGTTCGAGGAACCGTTTGACGGGCAGATAGAGCGAGGTTTCCACGCGCAAGACTCCAGCCGCGGAATGCCGCGACTCAATTTCGAGGAGTCTACCGCAAAGCGTTTGCCGGGACGGTGGCAAAACGGTTAGTCTTGGTGCGGGACGACTAGACCAAATGGCGATCGGTGAGCCTGCGCGAGCAAACGGTCCGCGCGGGAACTGGTTGCGTTTGTCGCGTGAGAAGCAGGCGCCAGGGTGCTGCAGGGACTGTACAAATTCTCGTTCAGGACAGCGCGGGGCACTGGCTGCGGCGTGATGTTCGCAACCGCCTCCGGCAAGTTCTATGGCGGCAATTCCGGTTCGTCCTTCATCGGTAGCTACACGGAGGAAGGCGGCATCATCTCGTCCGAGGTGAAGATGACGCGCCACAACCACGATCCGGACTATGTGCCGATGTTCCCGGTCGACAACATCGTCATGACCTTCAAGGGCACGCACAAGGGCGACGAGGTTCATTTCGAAGGCGGGACCACCGCCTTGCCCGGCATCGTATTCACGGCGATCCTGACCCCGATCAACGACAAGGATGCGCCTGCGCCTGGCAGGGTCGGACCCGACGGCATCGGCAACGGGCTCTATTCCATCCACATTCGCATGCTCGATGGACTCGACGGCGGCAACACCGGCGTGATGATGCTGCATGACGGCCGCATCTGGGGCGGCGATGCTTATTTCGACTATATCGGCGCCTACACCGCCGCGAATGGCCGGTGGAAGGGCGAGATCGTCAATCGCGAGCATACGCCGAGCCTGGGCGAGCGGCCGCTGTTCGGCCGCCACGAAGTCGGCATTGGTTTCTCCGGCACCTACGATTCCGAAGGCGCCGAGGCTGAAGCCACTGCGCTCGCCGGCAAACGCAGCGTCCGCTTCAAGGCGGTCCTGAAGAAGCTGGTGGAGGCGTGAGGGTCAAAGGTCTCGACATCTGCCCGCGCGATAGGCGCTGATTGCTTCAGTGGCTAACGGATCAAGCTTGCCCGCGCGGGCGTTGCGCTCGATTTCCATATCGAAGCTGCCGGCATCGAATGCTTCAAACCATGCTCGAAAGCGCGCCAGCTCTCCAAGAGGGAGTTGCTCAACGGCTTGTGCAATGTCTTTGGCGGTCTTCATCTCGAAAACCTCTGCTAAACGCGCCCATTCACCGGCAACAGCGCGCCGGTGACTGCGCTGGCTGCGTCGCTGGCGAGGAACAGGATGACGTCGGCGAGTTCCTTTGGCGCCACCCATTTTGAGAAATCCGCCTTCGGCATGCTGGCGCGGTTGGCGGCGGTGTCGATGATCGAAGGCAGCACGGCGTTGACCGTGATCCTGCCCTTGTGCTCGGCGGCGAGCGCTTCGGTCAGGCGGTGCACGCCGGATTTCGAAGCCGCATAGGCGCCCATGCCGGCACCGGCCTGCAGTGCACCGAGCGCGCCGATATTGATGATACGCGCGGCGCTGGACGCAAGAAGGTGCGGGATCGCCGCGCGCGAGGCGTTGAGCGCGGTCGTGACGTTGAGCGCATACATCCGCTGCCAGGTTACGGGATCGCCGTCTGAGACCGTCTCGAAGGCAAAGCCGCCGGCGATGTTGATGAGCGCGTCGAGCCGGCCGAAATGTGTCGCCGCCGTGTCGATCGCCTTTTTCGCCTGGGCTGCGTCGGTCAGATCAACGCCGCCGAGCTCAATCCGGCTCGACGTCGGCGAAAGCGATGACGGCGCGTGATCAATGCCGGCCACGCATGCGCCGCGCGCCAGGGCTTCCTCAACGACCACCTTGCCGAGCGCACCGGACGCGCCGGTGATGACAATAACTTTTCCGTTCATGAGACAGCTCCGCACTACCCGGGCAGACAGACTAAACTCAGCAGAAATTCATTTGCAATGCCGGCAAAACCGTCGCGAAATAGGCATTCAACGTTAAATAGCAATCAATTTGTGAGGCCCCAAAATGGTTGACAATTTTGCAGATGCCGAATTGCCCGATCAGTTGATCGCCTTCAAGTATCCGCTGCCACGCCTGGCCGAGGCGCTTCGGCACGGCGGGCCGCTGAAGATCATCGCGATGGGATCATCATCGACCGCTGGTAGGGAAGATGTCTTGCCTTATCCATACTGGCTGGAAATGTATCTGAGGCGCGCCAGCGATAATCCAAGGATCGATGTGCTCAACAGGGGGGTAGGCGGCCAAGAGGCGATCGAAGAACTGGATCGTTTCGATTCGGACATTTTCGCCGAAGCACCGGCACCGTTACTGGTGATCTGGCAGGTCGGCACCAACGCCGTCTTCCACAAGGAGAAGTACAACGTCGACGACGTCGCGGCGAAAATTGCCGTCGGTGTGGACCGGCTTCGTGCCCATGCAGGCCAGATGGACGTGCTGCTGATCGATCCGCAACATGTCCCGGCGATGTTGATCGACGACAAGGCGGAGCTTTCCGAGCGCATGGTCTCGCTGATCGCCGCAGTGGCAGAGCGGGCAGGAGTCAATGTGTTTCGCCGCTGGACGCTGATGCAGCATTGGCACGCGCAGAACAATATCGGTTTCGATCGTATGCTCGACCCGACCGATCCCGATCGATTGCATCAGAACGACGGCAGCACGCTCCGGATGTCCAGGGGGCTTACGGATGCTATCCGGAAAGCTGCCGCCGTAGCGTAGCGATCCACGTAAGACGACGGCCTTGCCGTTGATCGGTAAAATTTGCGCGACTTCTGTAAGTCGATTGCAGAATCCGTTCGCTACAAGCGAGGTCCCATCATGGCAGGGGATCAGACCATGGGAAACTTACCCGATCACGGTTTACCGCTCGTTCAGCTTAAGGAGCAGCGGCGGGACTTGGTCGTCGCGTTGCAGAATCGCGCCGGTCCGGTCAGCGGCTGGGAGTTGATGCAGATCGCGGCCGTACAGCAGGCGATCTCGGCCTTCGAGGAGGTCATCGCCGACCTCGACGCCGAACTGGAAGCGGCTGCTTAGAGCTTGCTTTGACGCGTTTTCTTCACGCGAACCGGTATCCACTTCGCTCGAAAACGCTCTAGACCTTCTCGAGATAGAGCGCGGAGAGTTGCGCGCGCTCAGCCTCGCCGATGCCAAGTCCGTCGCGGACATAATTGTCGAGGCCGCCGTAATCGGCGTTGATAGCCTCGAACGACGTGGCCAGGAACGCCGCACGCACCGTCCCGATCACCTGCAGGACACTGTCGGGCAGATCGCCGGTCACGATGGGATCGCGCCGATAGAAGCGGTTGGTCAGCAGATAGTCTTCCGAGATCGCCTCATCGGGAACGCCGAGCGTGTGCAGGATCAGCGCGCAGGCGAAGCCGGTGCGGTCCTTGCCGGCGCTGCAATGGATGACGAGCGGCGCGCGGTCCTCCAACAGATGCGCAAACAGCGCCCGGAAGCGCGGCGTGTTCTCCTGCACATAGCTGCGGTAGGAATCGCGCATCACCTCGATGGCGTCGTTCTCGGTCGGCGGACTGCCGCTGGCGGCGATGGCGCGGAGCGCGGCGATCACCGTCGGTTCGACCGGCAGCGAATGCACGGTGATTTCGGCGACCCCGCACAGCCCCTCGGCGCGCTCCTCGCGGCCACGGAAATCGAAGGCGCTGCGGACCCCAAGGCCGCGGACCACTGCGACATCGTCGTCGGTGAGGCGGCCGAGATGGTTGGAGCGAAAGATCTGGCGCCAACGGACGCTGCGGCCGTCGCGCGTGGTGTAGCCGCCGAGGTCGCGGAAATTGCTGGCGCCGGCGAGATTGAAATGTCGGGCAGGGGAATCTTGCATCGGGCTGACTTAAGCAATCTTCTACGGCAAGCAGATGACCGGATAAGAGATGGTGCGCATCCCGTGCTCGTCTATACTCAAGCCAGCTCCGGGGGCGAAGCATGAATCATCGGCAGGCAGCGATTTTTGCGGTGGTGTTGGTGGCGGGAACCCTCGCCGGCAGGTCGCAGGAGGCCTCGGCCCAGAGCTCGTTCCGGAACTATCGCTGCTCCGACGGCACGCAGTTCATCGTCGGATTTTTCCAATACGATTCCCGCGCCCATCTGCAGCTCGACGGCAAGGCGGTGACGCTGTTGAAGCGGCTGACCGTGTCAGGCTCGCGCTACTCCGGCGGCGGCGTTACGCTGAGGATCACCAAAGCCGGCCTCGCCACGCTCAAGCACGCCACGCGGCCGGCCACGGCCTGCGAGCTGGCATGAAAAAGGGCCGAAACGCGCTCGCTCCGACCCTTTTCTACGCTACCGATCCCCGACATTCCCGTCGGGACGCTATCCGACATCCACCCGGCATTAGTGGTCACGCGTTGGCTTGGATTCCTCGATAGCCGCTTGGTGGTACCAGCTACCGCTGCAATCGGCCTTGTTCACCTGTGAGGCGGCAATCTCGAGCGCCGACTTGGTCTCACCGTAGCGGTGTCCCGCGATGGAGGCCCGGCCGCCGACCGGAAATTGGTAGATCTTGGCAGATCCCTGATTCAAACCCGAATTCATGTGATTCTCTCCTCTCATCGGAGCTGCGATCCTCCATGGTGCGCCCGACTTGTTCTCGTGTGGTTACCCGGACCTGCGATATCAGCCGTGCCCCGCTCGGATGCAAGATGATCAAAAAAAGTCACTAGATGATCATTCTGTAGGCATTTTCGGTTTTGCTTCGCGTGAGGCACTAAGCAGATGGCTAACTCGTAAGCCGCGGCGAAGGTTGCGGGTGCGGGGCGGCGCATCCAAGGAAAGTTGCTTGGGCGTGCCAAGGCTTTAATCGGACCGTAGGCACCTGGCCAAAATTGCCGGAGAATCAGGCGCCGGTTACCGCCTCAAAGGGTCATTTGGCCGCCTGACGCGCATGCCAGCCGCGCTTCTATGTCGCAGCGAAAATAGCGTCTCGCCGTCTGGACTTTTCCCCAGAGGCTCGCTCCCGCACTGCAGCGATTGGCATTCAAATTGCTTGGTAGATTCTTGGCCGATGGTGGCCGGGTACGCGTGGGGCAAGACCGACTGGCTTTTCGGCCCCTCGCGTTTTGCATCATCAACAGAGAGGCTCAATGACCAAGTACAAGCTCGAGTATATTTGGCTCGACGGGTATACGCCGACACCGAATTTGCGCGGCAAGACTCAGATCAAGGAATTCGCGTCGTTTCCGACGCTCGAGCAGCTTCCGCTCTGGGGCTTCGATGGCTCCTCCACCATGCAGGCTGAAGGCCACAGCTCCGATTGCGTGCTGAAGCCGGTCGCCGTCTATCCGGACGCTGCGCGCACCAACGGCGCGCTCGTGATGTGCGAAGTCATGATGCCCGATGGCGTCACCCCGCATCCGTCCAACAAGCGCGCCACCATTCTCGATGACGCCGGCGCCTGGTTCGGCTTTGAGCAGGAATATTTCTTCTACAAGGACGGCCGTCCGCTGGGCTTCCCCTCGAGCGGCTATCCCGCTCCGCAGGGCCCGTACTACACCGGCGTCGGCTACAAGAACGTCGGCGATGTCGCCCGCAAGATCGTGGAAGAGCATCTTGACCTCTGCCTCGCCGCCGGTATCAACCACGAAGGCATCAACGCCGAAGTGGCGAAGGGCCAGTGGGAATTCCAGATCTTCGGCAAGGGCTCCAAGACCGCTGCTGACCAGATGTGGATGGCGCGCTATCTGATGCTGCGCCTCACCGAGAGCTATGGCATCGACATCGAGTTCCACTGCAAGCCGCTCGGCGACACCGACTGGAACGGCTCCGGCATGCACGCCAACTTCTCGACCCAGTACATGCGCGAAGTCGGCGGCAAGGAGTACTTCGAGGCGCTGATGGAAGCCTTCAAGGCCAACCGCGCTGACCACATCGCGGTCTACGGTCCGGACAACCATATGCGCCTGACCGGCAAGCACGAGACGGCCTCGATCGATACCTTCTCTTACGGCGTCGCCGACCGCGGCGCTTCGATCCGCGTTCCGCACTCCTTCGTCAACAACAGCTACAAGGGCTATCTGGAAGATCGCCGTCCGAACTCCCAAGGCGACCCCTACCAGATCGCTTCGCAGATCCTGAAGACCGTCGCTCAGGTCCCGACCGGCAAGAAGGCCGCGGCCTAAGACGCTCCCGGCCCGGGCTGGGGGCGCCCGGGGCCGCAATCAAGTCCGCCAAAGCCGTCTGGCTTTGGCGGACTTCCGCATTTTAGTGGCATTGGACTGGTTGCACTTCCGAACCGTCCACACGCTTTGTTCAGCGCAAGCCGGTATCGACCTCACCGAAAGCGCGCTAGACTTGGTCTGGATGGCGCAGGCCGGGGACCGACGTGGGTTTCGGAGGCTTCTATAAGGTCAGATTTCAGCTCAACGATGCGGTCGGCCGCAGCGTGATGCATGCGCACGACGGCAAGATGCTCGGCGGCAATTCGGCCTTCGCCCATATCGGCACTTACGAGGAAAGCGGCGACGATGTCTCGGTCGTGGTCAGGACCGTGCGCCACAATCCGGATCCCAACTATCCCGCCATGGCCGGCACCGATGATGCGACGCTGGTGGCGCAGGGCCGGCCCAATGGTGACACCTATCGCTTCGAGGGAGGGTTGCGGGAGGTGCCAGGCGTCCCGTTTCAGGCAGTGCTGACGCCGATCGAGGAGCAGGAGATTCCGATCGCCGGCGGCGTCGGCGAGGGCGGGATCGCCAACGGCCTCTATTCCATCGATCTTCGTCTGCTGGATGGGGTCTCAGGCGGCCTGACCGGCGTGATGCTGCTCAAGGATGGCCGCATCGTCGGCGGTGACGCGTGCTTCTATTATCTTGGTACCTACTTCTCGGAGAATGGCCGCTGGAAAGGCCAGATCCTCAACCAGGAGCACACACCGGCGAGGGGCGAGAATCCGGTCTTCGGCGGCCACGAAGTCGGTATCGGCTTTTCCGGCACCTGTGATGACGAGGGAGCGGTGCTGGAAGCAACCGCGCTCGCCGGCAAGCGCAGCCTGCGATTGACGGCCGTGCTGAAGCTGATGCGCCGCCTGTAAGACGCGATGCCAGACACCATTCGCCTGCTCTCTACGCTGGCGCTGAAAGGCGCAGTTGCCAATCTTGCCGGACTGTATGAGGTGTCCAGCGACGTACGGATCGACGCCGATTTCGCGCCGACATTGGCGCTGCTCGACCGGATCAGGCGCGGCGAGGGCGCCGACATCCTCATCCTGACGCAAGAGGGGCTCGCCGAGCTCGTGCGGGAAGGACGCGTGGCCGCGGAGAGCTGCGTCGATCTCGCGCGCTCCTATGTCGGCATCGCCGTGAAGACCGGAGCCATTCATCCCGACATCACCAGCGAGGCGGCATTGCGCGCGACGCTCCTGGCTGCGCGCTCGGTGGCTTATTCGCGGATCGGCGCCAGCGGCATTTTCTTCGCGCAACTGATCGAGCGCTTAGGCATCGCGGCCGAGATCAACGCGCGTGCGACCATTATTCCGTCGGGATTCACCGCAGAGCGGCTCATCACTGATGAGGCCGATCTCGCCGTGCAGCAGATCAGCGAATTGAAGCAGGTTGCGGGCATCGAGGTCGTCGGCGCAATTCCGCGCGAGTTGCAGACGCCGGCGGTGTTCTCAGCGGGCCGCATGATTGGCTCGGAGAAGGCGGGCCAGGCCGACCGGCTGCTGCGCTATCTCGCTTCCGCCAAGGTCGCGCCGATGCTGCGCGAGTCGGGGCTTGAGCCTTGATGTATCACGGTGGACGCTGCGCTGACCCGCCATCGCGTTGCTGCGAACTTTAGGTTGTGCAATGCTCGTGGCATTCATTGGAGGGAATGCCATGGCCAAGAAGCGGAAATCAGCCGGCGGCAAAACGCCATTCCACGCCGTCGTCGAGAAAATCCAGAATCGCAGCATCAGCGATGCCGACATTTCGAATTTCTTTGTCGTCCAGCCCAATCCGCGGCGGCCATTCGATTTCAGAGTTGGTTTGAACCGCTCCGCCGTTGATTTTCAGGGCATCGAGAAATCCGCCAAGCTGGCCGACGCCCTTGCGCATGATGCGTCGATTGGCCGAGATGAAAAGCTTGCTCCGACCACGCCACCGAAGGGTTTTGGTCGCAAGGTCCCGGTTGTCGCCGAGGGCGATTCATGGTTTCGGCTGCCGCCGCTGGTCATGCCGCCCACGCTGATTGACGTGCTCCAGCAAAGTTACGTCTATCCCATCAGCAATCTGGCGCATTGGGGAGATACGCTCACCGAAATGATCCAGGCCGGCCAGTTCTGGCCCGCGCTGATCTCCGGGAAGGCGGATACGTTTCTGTTTTCCGGCGGAGGAAACGACATGCTTGGCGGCGATGCCGGCATCGCGCGCTTCCTCAATCTGTTCGATCCCGATCACGCCAATCCGTCGGATGCCGCCTACTACGTCAAGCCGGAATTCTACGCAAACCTCAAGCTGGTCCTGCAGGACTACGAGTCCCTGATCCAGCGCGTCCATCTGCGCGCGCCTGATGTGATCATGGTCGGCCACGGCTACGACTACGCGATCCCGCGCAGCAGCGGCCCCTGGATCGGAAATGGCATGATGTTCGTGGGACTCGACCCGACCTTTCAGGCCGACCTCTGCCAGGCGATCATGCGCATCATGACCGATGCCTTCAACAAGGGGCTTGCGGGCTTCGCCGCGACCTATTCGAATTATCGTTTTGTCGACCTGCGCGGGGCGGTTGGCAAGAACGAATGGCGCGACGAATTGCATCCGACGGCCGCCGGCGCCGCAAAGACCGCCGCCCGATTTGATGCGATGCTGAAGAGCCTGCCCAAGTCCGGCACGTTCGAGACGCCGGCGATTGCGTCGCGCGCGCTGTTCGGGCGGGCCGCCTAGATCCCTCAAGGCTGTCGAATGCCGGCTTTGCCGCCATCGGCAGCCTTGAATTTGCCGGGCCGTCGAAGCAACGTAGCGGCATGAAGAAACGACTTTCCTGCTGCCTGTTTGCTGCGCTCATGGTTGGCGTGGCGCCAGGCCATGCCCATGCGCAATCTGCCGACCTCGTGCTGTGCGACCGCCTTGCGGCCGATCCCTCCGATCCCGACAAGCCCGCCGACGTCAAGGGCGTGCCGGAGGTCGCCTCGGCCGACATCGCGACCGCGATCAAATACTGCGCGACTGCCACGAAATCCTCGCGCCGGGCGATGTATCAGCTCGGCCGCGCCTATGCGGCCAATCGGCAAACGGCGGAAGCGGTCGCGGCCTGGCGCAAGGCGGCAGACAAGGGCTCGACCTCGGCGATGGTCGAGCTCGGCGTGCTCTATGGGACCGGCGCGGGCGTCGCGAAGGACGAGGCGCAGGCGCGCAAACTGTTCGAGCGCGCGGCGCAGGCCGGCAATCCGCGCGGCGTCACCAATCTCGCCGCGCTCGGCGGCTCCTCGGCGGCCGACCCGGCGCGCGCCCGCGAATTGCTCGCGAAGGCCGCCGAGACCAACCCCGAGGCGCAATATCAGCTCGGCCTGATGCTTTCCGAAGGCACCGGCGGCGAGAAGGATGATGTCGCGGCGCGCGCGCTGTTCGAGAAGGCGGCGGCGCAAAATCATCCGGGCGCGCTGGAGCGGATGGGCGCCTTCGCGCAATCCGGCCGCGGCGGTCCGAAGGATTCGGATGCCGCGAAAGCCTATTACGAGCGCGCCGCAGCCCTCGGCGACGAGGACGCCAAGAAGGCGCTGGAGCGGGCGCGATGTCCGATGACGATCAAGGACAAGCGCGGCAACGTCGTGACGAACCTCTGCTTCTAGCGCGATCAATGGTAGCCCAGCCGTCATTGCGAGCGTAGCGAAGCAATCCATCTCTCAAAGCTTGCGGTGACGATGGATTGCTTCGCTACGCTCGCAATGACGTCTGTGGTGCGGCTTGTTCGAATTGCGTAAGCCGCTTTGCCGCCACGGCCCAGAATTGGGAGCTCGCGGCCTACGAACTGAGCCAGCTCGAATCCAGCCTTGCGGAAGCAGCCATGCTGTATTCCGGTATCCCCGTCAGCAATGTCACCACGCTGAAGGATCCGTTGCAGTCGGTTTCCGACGCGATCGCCGCGAAGGGTGGCCGCAAATTTGCGAAGGCCTTTGGAAATCTGACCGAAGGCTGCAATTCCTGCCGCACGTCGATGGGCCGAAGCTTCATCGCCATCCGCGTTCCCACTGGACCGCAGCCATTTGGCAATCAGCTATTTCCACCTCAGCGCAAGCCCTAATGGAACCGAGAGGGTGGGGCGCGGTTGATCGGGCAAAAGGAGACCCGACCATGATCCGCAAGCTACGATCCGGCGAATACCGCCTCTATTCGCGGAAGGTCAATCCGAAGACCGGTAAACGCCGCAATCTCGGCACCTTCAAGACCCGGGCCGCGGCCGAAAAGCACGAGCGCGACGTGCAATATTTCAAGCGCCACTAGTCGAGACTGTCCTGCGCGACGTCGCCTCTCTCCTCGTCATTGCGGGCGTAGCGAAGCAATCCATGCCCCCACTTGCCGCGCTATGGATTGCTTCGCTGCGCTCGCAATGACGGGCGAGGCGCCGAGTCCGTGTTTTCGGCGGCTGGCCCGATATCTCCGCTCGCGCTGGCGGGCGAAATCGACTAAGAGCGCCCCGCACAGATGTCCCACCAGATAGCGCAATGATCCGTCTCGATAACGTCAGCAAGCAGGCCGGCCACCAAATCCTCTTCATCGAAGCTTCCGCAGCGCTCAACCGGGGTGAAAAGATCGGCCTCGTCGGGCCGAACGGCGCCGGCAAGTCGACGCTGTTCCGCATGATCGCAGGCCAGGACGTGCCCGACGAAGGGCAGGTCGCGGTCGATCGCGGTATCACGATCGGCTATTTCAGCCAGGATGTCGGCGAGATGTCCGGCCGCAGCGCGGTCGCCGAGGTGATGGATGGCGCGGGCCCCGTCAGCATCGTTGCGGCCGAGCTGAAGGAGCTCGAGGCCGCGATGGCCGATCCTGATCGCGCCGACGAGATGGACGACATCATCGCGCGCTATGGCGAGGTGCAGGGACGGTTCGAGGAGCTTGACGGCTACGCGCTCGAGGGGCGGGCGCGCGAGGCGCTGGCCGGCCTTGGCTTCAGCCAGGAGATGATGGACGGCGACGTCGGCGCGCTCTCGGGCGGCTGGAAGATGCGCGTCGCGCTGGCGCGCATCCTCTTGATGCGTCCGGATGTCATGCTGCTGGACGAGCCGAGCAACCATCTCGATCTCGAAAGCCTGATCTGGCTTGAGCAGTTCCTCAGAGGGTACGAGGGCGCGTTATTGATGACGTCGCACGACCGCGCGTTCATCAATCGCGTGATCGGCAAGGTGATCGAGATCGACGGCGGCGCGCTCACCACTTACTCCGGCGACTACGAGTTCTATGAGCAGCAGCGCGCGATGGCCGACAAGCAGCAGCAGGCTCAGTTCGAGCGCCAGCAGGCGATGCTGGCGAAGGAGATCAAGTTCATCGAGCGCTTCAAGGCGCGCGCCTCTCATGCGGCCCAGGTGCAGAGCCGTGTCAAGAAGCTCGACAAGATCGAGCGGGTCGAGCCTCCGAGACGCCGCCAAACCGTGGCGTTCGAATTCCAGCAGGCGCCGCGCTCCGGCGAAGACGTGGTCGCGCTGAAGAACGTCCACAAGGGCTATGGCAGCAAGCGAATCTATGAAGGACTGGACTTCATGATCCGCCGCCGTGAGCGCTGGTGCGTGATGGGCGTCAATGGCGCCGGAAAGTCGACTTTGTTGAAGCTGGTAACCGGCTCGACCGAGCCGGACAACGGCACGGTCGTGCTCGGCGGCAGCGTCAAGCTGGGGTACTTCGCGCAGCACGCGATGGATCTGCTCGACGGCGAACGCACCGTGTTTCAGTCGCTCGAAGACGCGTTCCCGCAAGCCGGGCAGGGCTCGTTGCGCGCGCTTGCCGGCTGCTTCGGATTCTCCGGCGACGATGTCGAGAAGAGGTGCCGGGTACTGTCGGGCGGCGAGAAGGCGCGGCTGGTGATGGCGAAGATGCTCTTCGATCCCCCGAACTTCCTGGTGCTGGACGAGCCGACCAACCACCTCGATCTCGCGACCAAGGAGATGCTGATCAACGCGCTGTCGGAGTTTGAAGGCACGATGTTGTTCGTCTCGCACGACCGGCATTTTCTCGCCGCGCTCTCCAACCGTGTTCTGGAGCTGACACCGGACGGTATCCACCAATTTGGCGGGGGCTATACGGAGTACGTCGCTCGCACCGGCCAGGAAGCACCGGGGCTGCGGAGCTAGCTTTCGGCCGTCGGCGACGACTAGGAGGGCGGGTCAACGGTTCAGGGCGACGTCCCTGAACGCCTCGACCAGCGGCCGCTCGAGCTTGCCCTTCATGCCCTGCAGGACCTCGTAAGCCGCCGCCCGCGACATCGCCTGTTTGTAGGTCCGCCGCTCGATCAATGCGGAGAAGATGTCGGAGATGGTCAGGATGCGCACGATGTCGGAGATGCTTTCGGCGCAAAGCCCGTCCGGATAGCCGCTGCCGTCAAGAAACTCGTGATGGTGCCGTACGGCATCGAGGATTTCGGCCGAGACGCCGGGCGTTCCCTTCAGCACGGCGTGCCCGGCCGCAGGATGGGTTTCTATCAGCGCGCGTTCTTCGGCATCGAGCTTGCCGGGTTTGTCCAGGACGGCGAGCGGAATCCTTGCCTTGCCGAGATCGTGAAACATCGCCGCTGCGTAGAGCCGCTCGATATCGGCCTTCGCCATGCGAAGGCTCAGGCCGAAATCGACGGCGATGCCGGTCACCAGCAGGCAGTGCTGGTAGGTCCCCTCGTGGTGACGGCGAACCGTCGCCAGCCAGTCGGACAGCCCATGCTCGGCGATCGTCTCTGCGATCACGTTGCCGGCGTCCTTGGCCTCCGCGACGTTGACGGCCCAGCCGCAGGTGACCGCCGAGAACATCGAGGCGAAGCTGACCGCTCCGACCGACGCCGCCTCCCGGGCGCTCGAGGCGGGTTCGCTCGGAACGATCGATGGGGTCTCGCCCTGTGCGAGCTTTGCCAGTAACTGGGCCGGCTTGACCGGACCGAGCAACGCATGCGTCGCGCCGAGCGCGTAGGCTTGAACCACCGCGAGCCGGGTCCGCTCATTGACGACGAAAATGCGTTTTGGGATTCGCGAGAACGCGCCCGACATGGCTTTCAGCGCCGTGATGTTGTCGACGACACGCAGGTCGGCGTTGACGATAACGGTCGCGATGTCATTGCCGCGAATGCTGGCCGCTCCAAGCAGGTCCCCTGTGACGGGATGCTTCGGCTCCAGCATGGCGCACAAGGACGAAAGCCCGGCTTGCGTATCGGCTACAACGTAAACAGACATCGAGATGGTGTTGCCGGCATTTGCTTCAGATGTTGTCGAAGGCGCGCTGTTGGGCCTGGGTGAGAAAATGATCGAGGTCGCTGCAGAGACTGTGCGCGACATCCTCGTTGAGTTCGAATCGCAGCGTCTTTCCGGCCATGTCGATCTCGACGATTCCGCGCAGCGGCTCCGCGCAATTCGTGGTGACGGAAAAGGCTGCGATCTTGTGGACGGCCATCGGTGGTTCCTCCCTGAAAAAGTTGCGTCGCGCGCATGATCATTTTGGAATGATGGCGCGCCCTTTCTTCTTTCGTTCGGCGACAAACTTCACACCGATCTGCATCCCGTCGACCCGGACCAGTTCGCATCGCCGGAACGCAAGTCCTCTGGATGACAGGATCAGGAAGAATTCCTGCGCCCGCAGCACGTCGAGCGCGCCCTCGACCTCGAGCTTGGCGCCGGTCTGCGACACGTCGAGAAGAACGCAGCTTCGTTGCCAGGTGCCGTCAACGCCCATCAGGTTGACCGCATAGCGGTGCTCGAAGTGAACCCGCTCGGCTTTTCGGTTTCCGTAAGCCATCAATGCACTCCCCCAACTGAAGCTGTATCGGCGGACAAGGGCCTGGCGCCGATGTCGCTTACGGATCCGAAGCGGATGGCGCGCTGCGCGGTGGAAAGCGAAAGCGTGTCAAAGGCCTCCTTGGCCTGTTCGAGTTGTTGCGGCGAAACCGGCTTGACGCCCTTGCGGCTCCTGATGATGGCGACCGCGGTCTGCCAATCGAGCCGCGACGCCCGGCAGGCGAGGACCAGGCCGTAGCAATCCTGCGTCTCCATCAGCGGCTCGATGGTTTCGATCGGGACGGTTGCCAGCAGCGACAGCGCGGCGATGACACTGGGATGGTCGCGCCGGATCGCAAAACGGTTGACGATGGAATCGTTCAACTGGCCGGCATTGTTGAGAGCGAGCACCGTCGCCTTTGCCTCGGAATAGTCCACGGCAACAGGCTTGCGAGCGCGCCCGCGCGCGGCGGTCTCTTCGATCAGCGTTCTGATCGCGACATGCCGCTCGGGCGGCGCGGTCTTGAGCAGGCGGGCCTGCGCGGAGGGGCTGCACTTCGCCACCAACTCGCAAAGCACATCGCGCGGCAGATCCGGCCGCTGCACCAGCGCGTCGGCGATATCATCGTCGCGCAGGGCCATGTCGACCAGGGTTGCAAAGCCCACAACAGAGAACTGCGCGCTGGGATTCCTTGCGAGGATGCCGCAGATGGCGGCGTCGCCCCGCATCAGCAGGGCATCTGTGAGCCTGCGGCTCACCGCGCTGCGTTCGGCGATGGCGCCGAGGTGCTTTTCGCCGCGGGTCCTGATGACCTCGATGAGGTCGTCTTCGGAAAGGCATTCGCACTTGCGAAGGATCGGGACGGCGACTGCCGCGTCCTCGTGCTGGGCGAGGCGGCGCACCGCCTCCCTCGGGGCCGACCTCAGATCGGCAAGGGGGGCGCTGAGCTTGGTCAGCGTGCGCGCTTCGACGGCCCCGATCAGACGGACCAGGACGTCGTCGAATATTTCGATCTGGTGCTCGCTGAGCCGGTCGGCGTCCGCGAGGAACAGGCTCGCCACCTGCCGCAATATCCGGATGCGGCGTTCGGGGGAACCGGCTCTGACAACATCTTCGAGTTCCGCAATAAGCTCAGTCGAGGCAATGGCAGTCATGGCGGCACCAATAATCCGCTGCAGGACGTCGCTGTCCCTGAGCCGATTTCGCGCCTAGATTGTTAATTACCACTGTAAATTGGTCTCCTAGGGTTGTGTCTCCTTTAAGATTCTACCAGAAAACAGTATCGAAATTAGGCAATGGTATTTTGCCGCGTTGTCTTTCGCGGTCGCTGCGCTCCAACTAGGGGGAATAGAAGAAGAGTACGAGACGAGTCGTCGAGCGAAGATCGCCGCTTTTTTGCGGTGCGGCATGATTGCCGTGCCACCGACCGGTGTTGCTCTTACAAGAACTATTTTAAATGAACGATCATTCACCGGCGCTAACGCTGGTGCCGAAGATATTTCGATTCGATGATATCGACACGTTTCGGAGCTTTATTCGAAACGTGCAGGTGGAGTGCATTCCGCTTGCCCGGGAGATTTCGGCCGAGCAAACCATCCTGAACTTGCCGGGTTGCGACCTTAACTACACCAAGGCGTTTCCACGGGTCATCGACGTGCAGCTTGCGCCGAACACGACCGCCGTCGGGTTCCCGATGGATGAGGGCGCTGCCATTCGCTTCAATGGTATCGAGCACGATCGGTCGTTGCTGGTGATCGGCAGCGGTGGGGCTGCCTATAGCGCCCTTGAGAGAACCCCCCGGCAGTATGCCTCGATCGTTTTCAAGCCTAAGGTCGAGGATCGCGGGTGGCCGAAGACTGGGCTGAGCTTCAATCTCTATGAAACCAGCGAGACGGCGAAACGGCGGCTGCGCCAACTGGTGCGGGAGATCCTGGCGATCGCGCCGCACTTGGCCGAAGCGCCTGAGGTTCCCGGAGTAGCGGTCGCGATCCGCGAATCCCTGATGGCTGCGATCGACCATGCGTTCGCCGAGGTCGTGCCGGCAAAGTGGACGGCGCGGGCGAACGCTGCCCGGCAGTTCAAGGTTTTCAAGGATGTGCAGGCTGTCCTGTCCAGCGATCTCGCACGGCCGATCTATAGCGGCGACCTTGCCAGGGAGATCGGCGTATCAGTGCGTACCATGCACGATGCGGTGCAGCGCTATCGGGGGATGAGCCTGCACCGATATCTCCGCCTGCGGCGGCTGTGGCTCGTTCGCCAAAACCTCTTGGCCGGCGCCCACAGCGTCAAGGCCTGTGCGCTCGCCTGTGGCTTTTGGCACCTCAGCGACTTCTCCAGGATATACCGGTCGCATTTCGGCGAATCGCCGTCCGAGACACTTTCGAAGTCGCGGCGATCCTGAATAGCTGGGCCGCGCGGTTATGCGCCGCTCTGGCACTTCTTCATGAAGCTGGTCTTGGCGGCGCCGGCGAGCTTCTTGCCATCGGACCCGACCGCTTTGGCCTCGCAGGACTCGGTAGTGCATTTCTTCATGAACGAGGTCTTTGCCGCGCCCGACAGCGGTTTGCCGTCCTTGCCGACGGCCTTGGTCTCGCAGGACTCCTGCGCGAATGCCGAGCCGATCGCAAAGGTGGTGACGACCGCTACCAACAATATCCGTTTGAGCATGGGCTTCTCTCCCTGTTTGCCAAAATAGCGGGGCGGATTGGATATCGGAATCTTGCGCCAATCAAGTTGGTAGCGCGCGGATTCCTCCGCCAAATCGACAACCCATACCCGCGACTACGCCGCCCGGACTTCCGCCAGGAAGCGGTTGACTTGGCCGGCGAGATCGCGCGACTGCGCGGAAAGCTGTTCGGCGGCGCCGAGTACCTGGCTGGCGGCGGATCCGGTGTCGTCGGCGGCACGCTGCACGCCGGAAATGTTCGAATTGACTTCCTGCGTGCCGCGCGCCGCTTCCTGGACGCTGCGCGAGATCTCCTTGGTGGCCGAGCCCTGTTCCTCGATCGCGGCGGCGATCGCGGTGCCGATCTGGTCGATCTCAGTGATCACGTCGACGACGTTCTGGATCGCCTTCACCGTCTCGTCGCTCGCGGCCTGAATGGTGGCAATCTGCTCGGAAATTTCGGTGGTCGCCTTCGCGGTCTGGCCGGCCAGCGACTTCACCTCCGAGGCGACCACGGCAAAGCCGCGTCCGGCATCGCCGGCGCGCGCGGCCTCGATCGTCGCATTCAGCGCCAACAGGTTGGTCTGCGCTGCGATGTTCTGGATCAGCGTGACGACATCGCCGATCTTCTGTGCACCTTCGGCGAGCGAGCGGGCGGTATCACCGGTGCGGCGGGCGTTGTCCACAGCGCGCGCCGCGATCTCGGTCGACTGGGTGACCTGGCGGCCGATTTCCGAGATCGAGGACGTCAGCTCTTCGGTCGCGCTCGCGACCGTCTGCACATTGGTCGAGGTCTGGTCGGAGGCCGCCGCCACGACAGCCGCCTGCCGGTTGGTGGCTGACGCCGTCGAGGACATCGACTGCGCGGTCTCCTCCATGGTGGCAGAGGCGGCTGAGAGCCCGCCGACGAGCTCGCTGACCTTCTCCTCAAACGTGTGGGTCAGGTTGTCGAGCACTTGCGCGCGGCGCATCTTGACCTGGTTCTCGGCTTCCTTCTCGGCCGCGAGGCGATCGGCCTTGATCATGTTATCCTTGAAGACGCGCACGGCCTGCGCCATCGCGCCGATCTCATCGCTGCGTTCGGCGCCGACGATCTCGTCCGCAACGTCGCCGGCGGCAAGCCGCGACATCCTGGCGGTCAACTCCACGATCGGCCTGCAGATCCGGCGGCGCACCATCATGACCAGCGCAACGCTCGCCGCGAGCACGGCGATGAGGCCGGCGAGCGCGACCAGGAAGCTGACACGTGCAGAGGAGTAAGCGGACGAGAGCACCTGCTCGGCATTGTCATAGAAGGCGTCGCGCACCCCGATGATCGAATTGAGCCCATGCTGCGATTCCACGTAGAAGGCATCGACGTCGTGCTCGTACTTGCCGCTGGCCGCGCCTTCCTTCACGAGCTTCAGCTCCTTGCCGAACCGCTCGACATAGGCCTCGTTCATGCGGTCGAGTGCGGCTGCGACATTGGCGGGCAGGTTGGGATTGCCACGCAGTTCCTGCAGTGACATCAGCACCTGGTCCGCGCGGCCCTGGGCGCGGGCGAGATCGACCTTCTCGGTCTCGGTCGCCGCACGCCTGGCGCCGACGAGGTTCTTGTGCTGGCTCGCATTGAAGCCGCCGACGTCGCGCAGCGACCAGGCGATATTGGCGTAGACCGCCTGCCGATAGGCGTCGCCGTCGATCAGGGCCATCTTGCGCACCTGGCCGTCGAGCAGGGACGCTGCGGCATTGTTGAGCACCGCATTGTCGGCGACGATCTTCTTGGCGGCGTCCTTGCGCGCTTCCGCTGGGCCGTCGATCGCCTTGTCCATCGCCTCGCGCAGCGCGTTGAATTGTGCGTTCACTCCATCGATGCCGGCGCCGATCGCTTGGCCGTCCTCGAGCGAACCGGGCAGCGCTTTGCGCAGCGCCATCATCTTGTCGCGGGCGCGATCGGTCGCTGTGCGCACCTTCTCGTTCAGATCGGCCCGCTGCTTCGGATCGACCGTCGGCGGCCCAAACAGGATGTTGGTGGCGAAGCCACGCTCCGAATTAAGATAGCGCGGGATGTCACTGATCGCGCGCACGATTGCGAGTCGCTCCTGCGCTACCGACACGTTCTCCATGGTCTGGTATTTCGAGACCGCGACATAGACGGCGAGTCCGCCGCCCACGGCGGACAGCGAGACGATAGCGGTGGTCAGGAGGGTTCCGATTTTCATCTGACTGGTGCCATTCTGGACGATAGAGGAGCATTCGGTTCCATGGTGACCAGCGCGGATTAAATCCGCGTTTACGCTTTCCGATCGGAGTGGCCGGCATGGCTCATCGCATCCTCGTCTTCTACGGCTCCTATCGCTCCGACCGCATGGGCATTCGGCTTGCGAGCTTCGTGGTCGAGGGTCTGCGCGCCCGCGGTGAGGACGTCGAATTCATCGACGCCAAGGAGGTCGGATTGCCCATGCTCGACCGCATGTACAAGGAATATCCGAAGAGCGCGGCGCCTGCTGCGCTGGAGAAGCTTGCGGGCCAGATCCGCGAGGCCGACGGCTTCGTGTTCATCACCGGCGAATACAATTGGGGCATCCAGCCGGGGCTGAAGAACCTCACCGATCATTTCCTGGAGGAGTGGTTCTGGCGGCCTGCCGCGATTGCAAGCTATTCCGCCGGCCGCCTCTCCGGCGCGCGCGCCGCGACCGCCTGGCACGGCACGCTCTCTGAGATGGGCATGGTGGTGATTTCAAGCACGATCGGCGTTGGACCGATCGCGCAGACGCTGTCGGCGGATGGAAAACCGATCGGCGAGGGCGGCAAGGCGCTGGAGCGGGCCTTTCCGCGCTTCGCCGATGACCTCATCTGGTGGGTCGAAGCCGCCAAGGAGCAGCGGGCGCGCAAGCAGCCGCCTTACTGAGTTGAGGCAAGGGCCCCTAACTAACGCGTTCGCTGATCCGAATTTCCCGTGGCTGATTTGCGCTTGGTTTCGGCAGGCGCGCCCATCTCCTGGCAGGGCATCTGCTGCCATGAACCGTCGGCTGCTTTTTGATAGGCACGGCAGGGCGATGTCGCCTGCTTGTCGTCGGCCTTCTGGGCGTCCGGCTGGGTTTCCGAGTTCTTCGCGAGGACCGGCGTCGCAAAATGCGCGAGCGCGGCCACCGAACCGGCGAAGATCACTGCTGCAATCCGCATCGGAGGTTCTCCTTTCGATGCAAATTTTTCTAGAAGCAATTGTGGAAAATTTTTGCCGAACGGCCCGATGCGCCGGACTTTGCTTAACAATCGGAAAATGACCGAAGAGCCAAGGCCCGGGGAACGAGGCTGTCGTTCGGCGGTTTAGAACAAACTGCGGCCCAACCACGACGGTGTGACGACCGGCGCAGGCAACATCGGGAGAGCGACATGATGCCAGAGACGCAGATTCACGTGATCGCGCGGCAGATGTTGGAGCAGCACGGCTTTGAGGCGATCGCCCGTGCGGCGCAGAAGGCGCAAGCCTGCGAGAGCCAGGGCGAGGCCGACGAGGCCCGCGAATGGCGCCACATCGAAGCCGCCATGAAGATCATGCGCGGCCCCAACCAGAGCTGACAAGCTATCGCACCGGCATCGGCGGACGCACCACTGGTCCGCCATCTTGCGCCGGCGGCTCGGGCACCGTTTGCAGCGGAGCCGGCGCGGGCGGTGGCGGCAGGGGCGGAGCTGCAGCGGCGGTTTGCGCGGGCGGATATGCCGGCGGCTTCGGCCTGCGCACGGGCGCTGCGACCGGCCGCGGCGGCGGCGCCGGGCGCGGCTGCACGGCTTGTGCCGAAACCCTGGCCTCGGAATTCCTGGCCATGTCGCGGGCGATCTGATCCTGCCCAGTCTTGAGCTGCGCGATGCTGGCTTTGAGTTGCTCGATCTGTTGGCCCATCGTCGCGAGATCGTGCGCCATCGACTGCAGCAACTGCGCGGTGTCAGGTGGAAGGGCTGCGGCGGTCGCCGGCGCGGCGGCTTGCGCAGGCTGTGCCTGAGCAGGGGTGTCCGGCTGAGCGACTGCCTGATCGGTCGAGGCGGTTTGAACGGCGGGTGGGGCCGGCTGCTCTGTAGCCGCCTGATCGGCGGGCGGGGCGGATTGCTCCGCGGGCGCCGTCGAGTTACCCGGCGGTGACGAAGACAACGACGACAACAGCGAGACCTGCGGTATCCAGTCCGCAATCATCTGCTTGGCAGTGTCGCCATGATGCTTCCAGGCCGCCGCCGCGAAAGCGCTGAGCAGAGCGAACAGGAAGCCCATCGCGGCGCGCCTAGCCCATTTGGCGAGCGGCGAAGGCTCGCTCGGGAGCTGGATGTGATCGCTGGCCGTCACGCGAAACGCGGTATCGAGCGATGGCGCCGAGGCGCCGGTTGCCACGTAGCTCTGCGGTGCCGGCGCCTGGTTCACTTCGGCACGCGTTGGCGGTGCACGATCTCCGCGCGCGGCGAGCACGACTTCGGGGTCGATCACGAAAACATCGTGCGGATCGGATTCTTTAGCAGGATTAGTGTTCAGCGTGGAAAGCATTGGCGCTCCATCTTCAGTCCAATGCCACCCGCTCTGGAAGCGGCCGGCGGATTTACACTACGTCAACCATCCTCTGCCCAGCCCCACGACTCCAGCCAGGTGTGACCAAAGCAAGGCAAGAGGAGGGAGAGTCTGGGGCCGCCCACGGCGACTGGCTTCCCCGGAACTCGGGAATCAGTCGCGGAAGAGGGCGTGCTAGTTCTTCGGACGGATGAAGCCGGCAAGGTGAGTCTTCTGCGCTTCGCACCAGGTCGTCATCCCCAGCCGCCGCTGGTCGAGATCAGTCGCCTGGGTGGCGACCGCGACTTCGGCCATGAGCTCGTCGTCCTGGCGCTCGCCCATCTTGCCGCCGGTGTGCATGAACGCGATCGCCTTGCGCACTTTCTCCGTGGTGCCATCGGGCAGGTGCATCTCCTCGGCCTTCTGCACTAGGTCCTGATAGACGAGATCGGTGTTGGGACACTCGACCTTGGCGGCAAACGCCTGCAGCACCAGCGTGACATAGGCCGAGCGCGGATCGGCCTGCGCGGGCTGAGCAGCAAGCAACAGTCCTGCGATCAACAAAGTATAGCGCATCCTTGGGAACCTCCTGTTTTTTGAGGAGGCTAGCGTCGACACTCGCGCCGTGCAACCGAGGCAAGGCAGAACGTGCTGACGCAATCAAACAGACGTGTTTCCACAGCCTTTGCCATGATTTCAGCACTATTCTGGCAGCAACTAGGTAACAGGTTAACGCAGGGGAGACGTGCGGTGTCGAGATTGGGGCTCGCAGTTTTGCTGACGGGGGCGGTGTCGCTCGCCGGCTGCATGCAGACGACGCTGTCGCCATCCACAGATGCCAGCATGACGCCGCGCGATCGGCAATTGTTGGCCCATCCACCCTACGCGCAGGCTTCCATTCCGGAGCAGTTCCAGCGCCATATCGTCGACTACACGCGCAAGGAACAGCCGGGCTCGATCCTGGTCGATACCGATGCGCGCTATCTCTATTACGTGCTGCCCGATGGCAAAGCGATCCGCTACGGCGTGGCGGTGGGCGAGGAGGCGATGGCCTTCTCCGGGGTCGCTACCGTTGGCCGCATGTCCGAGTGGCCCGACTGGGTTCCGACCAAGGATATCCAGGAGCGGCTCGGACCTTATCCGTCGCGTGTCGCCGGTGGCCCTGCTAATCCGCTCGGTGCGCGGGCGCTCTATCTCTACCAGGGCAACAAGGACACGCTGTACCGCATCCACGGCACCAATCAACCGGAATACATTGGGCAGGCGATCTCCTCCGGCTGTATCCGCATGGCCAATTCCGACGTGATCGATCTGTTTGGCCGGGTGAAGCCGGGCGCGACCGTCGTCGTGCTGCCGCCTGCTGCTGGCACGGCGGCGATCGGACCGTTCAGCCCGCGCCGCGGCTGACTTGATCTAAGCCAACTCACCATCCCTCATTCCGGGGCGACGCGTTAGCGTCGCAACCGGAATCCATTTTCCCGTTGTGCCTGCGGCCCATTTGATTCTGGGCGAGCATGCTTCGTATGCATCCCGCCCATAATGACAGCGCCGGCTGTGGCGCAATCACCACACCTTGCGGGAATCGTGCAACGGCAAGCGTGCCCGACGCTTCCTGCCCCGGTTAAGCCCGATTGGAGTCCGCCCTTAACGATGTTGGATTTCGGCTTGGGCTAGGGGCGCGAGTTGGGGATGCAACATGTGGTTCGACGCTGCCGCAAATTCGTACGTCGACATCAGGGGGCGCGCGCAGGTTGATGCGCACCTGGTCTCATCCGGTTCTATGTGGAGAGCCACGCGGCTCATCGCGGTGGTTCTCGGGGCCGCTTCATTGGCGGCCTGTGCGCAGTCAACCGTCGTCAGCCAACGATCGGAAATCGGCGCGAGCAGGCAGGCATCGTACGTGCACACCCGCACGGCGGCGGTAGCGATGAAGAGGCGGGTAGCGGCGATGCGGAAGCATACGCGTCTGGCGTCGCGCAAGGGTGGCGATGCCAAGGTCGCATCCCAGGGTGTCGCGAGCTTCTACAGCGAGGACTCGCAGACTGCGAGCGGAGAGAAGTTCGACAAGAACGAATTGACCGCGGCGCATCCGACCTTGCCGTTCGGCACCAAGCTTCGCGTCACCGACGTCAAGAGCGGCCGTTCGGTGACGGTGCGGGTCAACGACCGCGGACCGTATGTGCGGGGACGAGTCGTCGACGTCTCCTATTCCGCCGCGCAAGAACTCGGAATGGTCGGCAAGGGTCTCAGCAACGTCAAGCTTGACGTGGTCCACTAACCGTTGGTCCCACACGTCGGGAATTTTCTCTGTCGTCGTCGGGAAAATCTCCCTCGCGCTCGGCGCTTTATTCAGGTTGCCGGCAGCTTTCGTCACGATAAGATTCTAAACGCTACGTCCCGCGCCTTGAACTTATCCATTGCGTGCGGATTTCTTACCCAATGAACTTCAACCCCGCCTTCCATTCGTGGAGGCGGGGTTTTTCTTCCTGTTCTTCATTAGACCAATTCCAAGCAACGTGGCGCCTCCGAGACAGCCCGGTTCTGGTTGCGCGACAACGCGCGTCCGTCTATGTGGATTGCATTATCAAGGACGGCGCGCTGGACGGCTGGGGCTTCGGCGGTGGTATCCGCTACCATTGCCGTTAGCCGAACGGCATCAACTTGGCACTCAACGTGAAGAGCATGACCGACCGCGTCACCATGGCCTGCACCAGGAGTGGCGGCGACCAACACACGCGCCCGCGCACCATCGTGCGCTCGGCCAGCGATCGCAGGTAGACGCACCGATGCGACCGAAAACGATCCGGCTGTGGTCGCGCATTCACACATGGACTTCGCTCGTCAGCATGGTGTTCCTGCTGATGCTGTGCGTGACCGGCCTGCCATTGGTTTTCCATGACGAGATTGACGATCTGCTCGAGGAGGAGATCGCGGCGCCTGAGATGCCGGACGATACGCCGCGTGCATCGCTTGATCGGGTGATCGAGGTCGCGCGGCAGCGCTATCCCGGCGAGTTCGTTCTCATCGCCAATCTGAAGCAGGCGGAGCCGCTGGTCACGGTCGCGACGTCGCCGACCGCCATGCCTGCGCCCGGCCAGTTTCATCGCGTGACCATCGATGCGCGCACAGCCGAGGTGCTCGGCGAGGAGGCGCCGCATCAGGACGTGATGGATATCGTGCTGCGCATCCACAAGGACATGTTCACGGGCCTGCCGGGCGAATTGTTCCTCGGCGCAATGGGCGTTGTCTTCGTCGTGTCACTGATCTCGGGGACCATCGTCTACTGGCCGTTCATGCGGCGGCTGGATTTCGGCACGATCCGACGCGGCTCGTCGCCGCGGCTCAAATGGCTGGATACGCACAATATGCTCGGCATCGTCACGGTGACCTGGGCCGTGGCGGTCGGCTTGACCGGGACGATCAACACGCTGGCGACGCCGCTGTTCGATCTGTGGCGCGCGCAACTGGTGCCGGTTCTGCTCGCCCCGTACCAGGGCAAGCCCGTCGCGGCGATTCCCTCCGTTCAATCCGCCGTCAGCCGCGTGCGCGAACGATTTCCGGATCGATTGGTGACCTCAGTCACCATGCCGACATCGGCGCGCTTCGGCAGCCCGCAACATGTGATCGTCTGGACCAAGGGCGCAACGCCGTTCACGGCGCGCATGCTGCAGCCGGTGCTGGTCGATGCCAACAACGGCGAGAATATCCTTGCGCCGCAGGTGCCCTGGTATCTGAGGGCGCTGCAGGTCTCGCGACCGCTGCATTTCGGCGATTATGGCGGGTTGCCGCTCAAGATCGTCTGGGCGTTGCTCGATCTCGTCACCATCATCGTGCTGGGCAGCGGCATCTATCTGTGGTTCGCCAAGCGGCGCACCGCGCCGGCGCGGATGAAGCTGCCGGATGTGCGGCCGGCTGTGGAGAGCAAGGTCTAGCCATATGGGGCGGGCCGTAGGGCGGATCTACGGCGTCGTCGCACGCTCCGCTGTCGTCCCCGTGAAAGCGCGCGAAAGCGGGGGGCCCATAACCACAGGGAGGCGTTGTGGCGCGGGCAAGCGGTTGCAGCGGAGCGCACTACAAAGGCCTGTGGTTATGGGTCCCGGGTCAAGCCCGGGACGACGCGGGGATGGGTTTTTGATTTGAATTTCAAACAGCGGAGAGGATGTGAGTTCGCATTCTCGCGGCGCTGTGCGTCCGAGGTTTGCTTCACTTTCCACCCTCCTCGATATTATATAGTAAGGGGGGCAGCAGTCGAAGATGATCCTAGTCGTTCTCTTATTGGTATTTCTCTTCAACGTGTCGCCAGCGACGGCCGAGGTGCTGACCGCGCGCGATATTGTCGATCTCGGCAAATTCGGAACGAAGATATCGAGCATCAGTTGGTGCTCCGATGAAACCTTGACCTTCATCGATAAGCAGGCGCCTCAAGGGCCGGGTGCTGCGACGTCGCCGAGCGGTATCGTGTACATGCTGTCTCTGGTCGGCGGCGATCCTCATCCGCTGGTCGTCTATCCGGCCGCCTATGCGCGCGCGGATTGCGTTCGTGGGGGGCAGTTCGTGTATGTGTCGGGTGTGGCGCATCTCGCCTACAGGCCCGGTGAAGTGCCGACAAGCGAAACGGTCATTCGACAGTCCTTCCATCATCTGGTTCGAGCCTTGCGCGACGAGAGCGGCAGAAGGTGGCCCTCGACAATCCATATTCGAAAGAGTGGCGGAGGTCCCGAAGGGCCCATGCAGACCGATGGCGCCGGCAACCTGTATAGCCGAAGCAACGGCGGCGCAGTCGAACTCAGGGACATCAATCCAGGCGGCCTGAAGCCGCGCCAGACCGAGCCGCTGAGTTATTCAATCGAGAAGGACGGCTTTGAGTTCATGGTGTTCGCCTCGGACCAAGATAGATACGGACCGCGTGATCCGAAGATCGGCATCTACGGGGTGTCGACGCCGCAGATCGGCTCTCGGAGTCTCGGCAGCTACCAATGTCCGACCCGGGCTCCCAGGCCCGGCTGCGCTAAAGACAGCAAGTCGAAAAATGTCGTCTATTACACGCTTGCTGCACATGCCACTTCGCAGTTGTCGGGGCCTGACGGGGCTCTGCCCGGCTACCAGGCCCTCTATACGGTCGTACCCGGAAAACGTCCGCTCATGCAGTACTGGCAGATTGTTGGTGCCGGTCCGTTCAAGCTTCCATATGAACTTACGGTGGCCGATATTGCGCTCGATGGAGAGCGGTGTCTTGTCCTGCTGGAGCCCAGTCGGGGTGAGGCTTCAAGCCGCGTGGCCGGTCGGTTGCGTCAAGATCTCCTGATCGCGGATTGCGAACTGAAGAATGACAGGCTCGAATACTTCGAGCCCCATGGCATCGGGCAAAAACAAGGATCGTTCATTTTTCCGAGGCTGAGTCTGCATGGAGAGACTGTCGTCGTGACGGATTTCTACGACAACAGTTCACAGGAAGAGGACCAACTCGAGCTGGAGCGGGTCGAAAGCGATCGAGCGAGAATCTGCGCACAGCTATTTCACGGCGTCAGTGCTGCATCGTTGCAGCGGACCAACTCGCTCTGCGCCTCGGCAGACCGAATTGGCGGAGGCTGGGACGTCGAGCACCTGATCGTAAGCCCCAATGCAAAGTTCATCGCATTCGCCGGCAGGGACGATGCGCTGATTGTTGGGCGCGACTATCGGAAGGACGGACGTGGGCCGGAGTGGCTCACCAACGGAGAGTATTGATGGCCGGCGTCGTCCTCGCCCGCCGGGCAGATCACTGACGGTCATTTCGGGCTCGCGACTTCATCGCACTCCGGAATGACGGCGGAAAAACCGGGCGGAACTTCACGGCGCGTTGAATAAAAGGTCGGAACGGTGCCCGTGTTCCACAGTTGGGCCTTCGAAGGGGCACCATTGGAGGAGGACCGATGAAGAAGCTCGCATTATTGAGTGCCGCCGCGGTGTTGACGACGACGTTCGCCACCCCGCTGATGGCGCAGGGAGTCACGCAGGAACCTGGCTCGATCGGATTCAACTATCCGAATTCGCGCTACCTGACCGGCAGCTATGGCGTCGGCACACCCTATAATACCGGCCGCTATCCCCGCATGGGTTACCATTATCGGCAGGTCTACTACGGACCCGTCTATCACCGACCCTATTACGGGCCTGGTCCCGGCGAGGTCGCAGCCGGCGTCGTCGGTGGCGCGATCGGTACAGCGGCCGCGATCGCCGCTGCGCCGTTCGAGCCGTATGATTCCTACGCTTATTGAGGAACACAGTAGCGACAAGAGAGCGGCCCAAGGGCCGCTTTTTTGTTGCCGCTTCCTGTGCGCCCTCGCGACAGCAAAGCGGCGTCGGCGCCGTTCCATCAAATCGTCACGTTCCCGGCGAATTGCGGCCAAAGCCTGTTGGCTATTGGCGAAAACCGGGCAAGCACAAACATGGGAAAAAGAAATTGTCCTACAAAATGATCGCAGAACGCGACAACGAGAAGGTCAAGGTCGAACGCCAGAGCTCATTGATCATCGTAGCCAAAGCGCGCGTCTTCGCCAGCGCCGGCTGGCAGGTCGTGATCACGGATAAAGAGGGGACGTCGTATGCTCCGGCGGAGTTTGATCGATTGTTAGCGGCGTGATCTTGCAGGTCAAAGCAGGGCGGATTGGCGCGAGCGTGATCCGCTATTCCCCTCGCAACTGATCGGCGGATTATCGCATTCGCGCAATCTGCGCGGCTAGGGCGATCGAAGTATGATCGCCCCAGCGGCTGCTCCAGCAACTCAGCAAAACGTGAACGACCAATCGCGGGTCGCGAGCAGCGATGCGCGGACGGCGCGGCGTACATCAGCGCTTGGTGCTTGGGAAGATCATTCCATTTCAGCGCTCGATTGAGAACGTCCGCATCGTCGGCTGAGCGCTACGGCGAAGCTTCTTCCGAAGACGCATAAAAGCGGGGATGCCCCGGCCCCTTCAAAAGCACGCGTCCGCCGTGGCCGATCACGATGATGTTTTTTGGATGATGAATATCATTCTATTGAACGTGAACGTCTCATCGCTATCTGCAGCCGCGAACGCCACGATGACTTCGAGACGTTGGCGAGAGTTCAAACACGATTTGTTTGGTCAAGTCGAAAGGGGAATAGGCAATGACTAGGTTCAAGCTTTTCAGCGCGGTTGCATTGGTATCGGCGGTGATCGCAACTCCGGTGGCTGCGCAGCAGGCGGTCCAGGAGCCTGGAGCGCAGGCGTTCTATCAGAGCCTCGGCGTCGGCACCCATAATTATCCGCAGAATGCGCTGGCGTCGATCGGCCGTGTCGATCTGTCGGTCGCGCCTCCGGCGCGCCACGCGCGCGCGAGGCATCACGTTTCCAGGCAGTGACGTGGTCACAACGCCGGCCAGCATGATGTAAGCCGCCGGCTTCTTCAGACGAAGGCGGATCGCCTTCGCGCGCCGTCCGCCTTCAAGCGGTTTGAAGCGAGCCCTTGCTCAGTTCCGCCTTGCGGAGCGCCACGCCGGCACAGGATCGAGCGGCGTGCGATACAGCTCGATATTGTCGGCATCGGTGACGCGAACCGCGCAGCCTTTTGCTTTCAACTCGGGTTTGACTTGCGAGAGCTCGTTGGCGAGCTGGTCGGCTCTGTCGGAGGCGACGTGCAAGTCCTCGAGAATGATCGAGCCCTGATTCCTGAACTCTTCCCCAACGACGAGATCGAAGCTGTAGCAAGGCATCCGAACCACTCCTGTTTCGGTATGCACTGCATGGTAGCACTGAGTCGGTGGTTCCCTAAGACAAGCAACGCGCAATGGTTAAGCTCCGCGCACAAACAGTGCGCAGCGATGCGCGAATGCATCACGCGACTCGTCGTGCGATGCAAAGCTCCGTAGTTTTCCGGTGGTGAGTCGCGAGCGAACGCCGGTTGGCTGGCGCCGTCGCGCGTCAACTAAAGCGCGATGAGATGAGGATGAATCATCATCGCGCTTTAGGTTATTGTTTGAGCATGGTCTTTTCGGAAAACCGCTTCACACTTTTCCGGATCATGCTCTAGCTGCCCGCAAAGTGTGATCCAGGCCACTTTTGCCTTGTTAAGATTTTATTAAACTTGCCGGTGTCCCCTAAGGGCACAGCAATTTGTGGCGGAACCGGACCCGGGAGCCGGCAGCTACAAGAGAAGGCCGGCGGCGTAACGCCCGCCGGTCTTTTCTCTGGACTGGGGCGAAGGAGCCGAGCTGCGAAGTAAGACAGCAGTCCTGCTGCTTCCGACGATGATCGGCCGCCGCCCACTATCACAAGGTCAAAAGCAGCCTCTGCACAATCCTCGGTCCCCAGTGCAAGGCGGTGAAATAATGCTGACTGCGATGAACGCTGCGGCGACGCCCATGCAAATCGCCGCTCCGACCTTGACGTAAGCAGCAGAGCGCAGTTGGCGTGCGCGAATGAACGCCTCGGCAACAATCAGATTGGGAATGTAGAAAAAGAACGCCATCACGGCGTCAAAACCCCCGTCGAACGTCGGCGTGTGACCCATGTTATGGCCGAGCAATGCCCAGAATCCGTAATCCATCCGGTAGAGCCATGACCCGATCACCAGCGCAAACAGCCGGATCGCCCAGGCACGATGCTGCTCGAAGCGTTTGCCTCGCGCATGCCAGAACGTTGCGACGGCGGCGATGGCCGTGAGCGCGCCATAGAGGCTGAAACCGATATTCATCGGTGTCCCGCCGATCGTGCCCTGCACGGCGATAAAAGCGAGCCCGCCCAAGCCGGCCATAAGTGCCGACAATGCATAGAGCCGGCCGACCCACCGGTGAAACGCCGGCGCTCTCGCCCGCACGGCGCTGATCAGTTGCAATGGACCGAGCAGAAGAAGCACCGTGCCGGCCGCGAAATGCAGCCCGATACCCATTGTTGCCATCAGCGAGTGTGGATCGTGAAGGCGCGGCAGATCCCGGATTTCCATCCACCAGCGCGCCGAGGTAGATCGCAACAATATACAAACCGAAGATCGCCGCGCTGATCCAGACGGCAGCCACAAGGGCGGTCATCGTCCATCGTAACGCGGCCGTGCCGACGGCACTTGTGCCGATCGAGCCGCTCTGCTGCCGATCAAGTTCGAATTGCAAGGACACCGCGATAGCTCAGCATAAGTTTGGCGCGCGACGAACAGGATTTGGAGCTGATTGAGGCATTGGGATGACTGCAAGGCCCGGAGCCCAGTCGATGACGTTACCGATGTAATTCGAACGCATGTGATCGATCGAGCGCAACCTTCGTGGTCTCCAGCGCGTTATCGGAGCATGACAGCTCAGCAAAGCCTGCATCCCATGATGAACTTCGACCCGTCCGAGCCCGCGATCCTGCACGACCGCGCCACGGACGAGATTGTCACCTGGATCGGCGACGAAGCCGACGACTTCCGCCGCACCAGCAACGCGCGCGCCGACGGGGCGGTCGCGTGGCGGGAGTTCGTGTTCGACGGATGGGGGAATGTGCTGGGCGGGTGAGGGCCGACGGAGCCGGTGGCGGGGCCGCAGCGCCGATCGGCGGTAGGCGGAACATGAGCGCCGGCCATTTGCACCTCAGCGGTTGCCTCGGGCGGCAAGGGCGGATATCCGTCCGCTCCTCCGGGCCAGCCCAAATTCCGACGATCGGCCCGGCCAGACCACGATCGGACGACCGATGCCCCTGTCTCTGCCCAAGCAAAAGATCCGCGTCCTGCTGCTGGAGGGCGTGAACGATTCCGCCGTTCGCCTGTTCGACGCCAACGGTTACACCGAAGTCGAGCGTCTGCCGAAGGCGCTCGGCGCCAAGGAGCTTAAGCAGGCGCTGTCGGGCGTGCATATGCTGGGGATTCGTTCCAGGACCCAGCTCACCGCCGACGCGATTGAGGCCGCCGATCGGCTGATCGCGGTCGGATGTTTTTCCGTTGGCACCAACCAGGTCGATCTCGATGCGGCGCGGCGACTCGGCGTCCCCGTGTTCAATGCGCCTTATTCCAACACCCGCAGCGTGGCGGAACTCACCATCGCCGAGGTGGTGATGCTGCTCCGAAAGGTGTTCCCGCGCTCGGTCGCGGCGCATGCCGGCGGCTGGGACAAGTCCGCGGAGGGCAGCCGCGAGGTGCGCGGCAAGACGCTTGGCATCGTCGGCTATGGCAATATCGGCTCGCAATTGTCGAATCTGGCGGAAGCCATGGGCATGCGCGTGATCTTCTTCGACCAGACCGACAAGCTCCGCCACGGCAACACTGAGCCGGTCGAGACGCTGGACGGACTGCTCGCGGCAAGCGACGTCGTTTCCCTGCACGTGCCGGAGACGCCGGCCACCGCCAACATGATCGGCGAGCGTGAATTGCGGCAGATGAAGCAGGGCGCCTATCTCATCAACAACTCGCGCGGCACCGTCGTCGACCTCGATGCCCTGGCCCGCGTGCTCGGCGAGGGCTGGCTCGCCGGCGCGGCCGTCGACGTCTTCCCCGTGGAGCCGGCCTCCAATGCGGACCGCTTCGTCTCGCCGCTGCAGGGCCTCCCCAACGTGATCCTGACGCCGCATGTCGGCGGCTCCACCGAGGAGGCCCAGGACCGCATCGGCGGCGAAGTCGCGCGCAAGCTGATCGACTATTCGGATGTCGGCTCAACGCTCGGCGCCGTCAATTTCCCGCAGGTGCAATTGCCGGCGCGGCCGACCGGCACCCGCTTCATCCACGTGCACCGCAACGTCCCCGGCGTGTTGCGCCAGGTGAACGACGCCGTCTCCCGCCATGGCATCAATATCCTGGCGCAATACCTGCAAACCGATCCGGAGGTCGGCTACGTCGTGCTTGAGACCGACGTCGTCGGCGGCGAGGGCGAGGGATTGCTGGCGGACTTACGGGCTGTGAACGGCACCATCCGCGTCCGCGTGCTGTACGATCAGGACCGGCCGATGGCGCGGTGAGGGGCATGGCTATCGCGAGCTGGCCGCGCGTCGAGATCGTCGTCCGCTATCTCAGAAAAATGTGATCGGCTGGTCGATCTCAATCGACGTGTCATTTGGATGACAGTCGGCTGGTAATCGGAAGATCATTCTGTTTCCCTTCGAATTTCAGCAACGCGATCCCTGTACCTGGCGCCCGTAGCGAAGCAAATCGCTAGGCGAAGCGACGGATCGCAATCCTGCATTGTTGCAATGCAACAAGGCGCATACCGCAACGCAGCAAAAGAGCTATCTTCTGGCTTTCGAATCTATCCAGGAGAATTGCAGTGAAGAAGACTTCTTTAACCATCGCAGCCATGGTCGCGATCACGATCGCAGGCGGCACCACCAGCTTCGCTGCGGAATTGCCGACCTATGAAGTGCAGGGGCTGCCGATCTCGCCGGTGCAAGTCGGGCTGTTGGGAGCCGCGAATGTCCAGGAACAGACGCAGGTCGCCCCCTCGGCGGCTTCTCCGCACGAACTCAGCGTCCTGACACCCCGACCGAAAGTAAGGGCCGCAACGGTCGGTACGACCGGGACCGGAACCGGCGCGTCCCGCTAACCGACACGCGCTTACGGTGCATAGCTAGCGAAAGGCCCGCGACATGTTCGCGGGCCTTTTGTGTTGATGGGGTAGTGCTCACATCGCTCCGCCGATCCGCCCTAGGCTGTGTGGACTCTTGGGATTCTCAAATCAGACGGAACGTGATTCAAGGCTTTCTTTTAGGAGGAAGCCTTGGGGGTTCTGGATCGGCTCGTTCTGAACGACACGCAATGGGACCGTATCTCC
>NZ_JBVAPG010000360.1:0-2439 GCF_055413685.1 Bradyrhizobium sp. LeoA1Lang
CTTGTCACTATCGCAAACCGCCGCTTGCAGCATCAGCTGCAGGCCGCTTAAACTCTAACCCCTGATGAGCCAGAGCCTCCCTTCTCGAAAAGCTTGATCTGTCTCAAATTATCTGACGACGGACACTATTCCAAAATGAGTCATTGGAGCGTGGGAAAGAGAGTTGACCTTCCAGTTCGAGTAAAGAGCGGACTGTCATCCGAAGGGGAAGCGGATCGGGCTCCGAGCGAGGCAAAACACAAACTTAGGCTTGAAGCGCATTTACGATGCGGAGGGTCCTTCGGACGTAGCCGGTGAGCTCGTTAGGATCGATGTGATCCGGGGTGATGTCCGCCGCATTCTCCCCGTGGTGATATTGGCTGGTATAACCATTGATCTGGTCCAACTCATCGTAAAGCGCCTGAGCCGGGTGAGTTGCCCCGCCCGCGCGGATCTTTCCAACCATATCGCCCAGCCAGTCATTGGCTAGAAAGCTCGACGGATAGGTAGTGCGGCAATAGGTTTCCAGCACGACACGCATCTTCCGGATCACGTCAACCAGCGTGCCGCTCCCATTTGTCAGGTAGGACTGCAGGTCATCGATGTCGGTGGCGGTGCGGCCTTGGCATGCCTTCTCCAGATCGATAATGGATAATTTCGAGCCATTAGCGCGATGATCCGAAATGCCGAGCGATACCCGCTCGGAGTGAGGCGCTTTGTCCCAAAGCTGCTTGAGGAACGTTGCATCGTGGGAGAGGACGATGACCTGCAGGCAGCTGGCAGCGACCTTCATGATCTCGTGCACGGTCTGCCGGCGCCGAAAGGCATCCTGGCTGTTAAAGGGATCGTCAAAGACAACGATCGTGTTCTTAGCTTGCGGATCTTGCTCCAGGTGCGCCAGGAAAAAGGCCAGTGCAAGTGTCGTGCGGTCGCCAGCACTCAGCGTGTTCTTGAAGCTCGGCAAGGCCGTTGAAGTCTTGCCATCGCCAATGTCGATCGCGGTGTTGTTTATGACGAGTTGATAGCTCGACGTGGCGATGCCACCGGGATAGCCGTGCTTGGTTTCGGCAATCTTGAAGCCGGCATTGAAGGCTTCCAGAAACGTATTGATGCGGTTCTCGTAAGGCTTGACGACGCTTTTGGTGTGAGCGTCCAATGCTGAACGCGCCTTCTCTTTGCGGTCCTCTACTGTCTGTTTGTCGGTGACGAGCTTGTTATGCTGATCGCAAAGCGCCTTAACGGCCAACGTGTGGCGAGTCTGGATCGCCTTCAACCGGATCAACTCGACCTCGGCCGTTCTTAGGTCCACCGAGCCCGTCTCGGTCTTCTTTGCTGCGATCGACACGTTGGTCATTCTGACTGCGGCGTTCACTGCGTCCAACCCGCCCTTTGCGGTGTTATAGGCCGCAAGTGCGGCTTCGAATTCCGTCCCCATCTCAATTGCTTCGAGCGGGGTATCCGCCTTGCGCCGAAGAAGCGCCAAGGCAGCGTTGTGCAGGTTGGTCGCTGCCTCGTAGAAGATGGAATACGGTTCAAGCGGCAGCGCACCTACCGGGCAATACTGGGTCCAGAAATCGACAGATCCTCTGTTCTGTTCCGCCAGCGTCTTCATCCTTGCAAGAGCGGCATCACCGAGCAGATTAGCCACGGATGCAATTGCAGTCGCGATCTCAGTGGCAAGTGCAGCGTAGCGTTCGCTAAATATGGCGCGATACGCGGCGACAACTTCCAGGCCCGTTATATGCTGGCCGCAGAATGGGCAGGTGTCGGAAGCATGTACGAGCCCTCCGGCGATCCAGTTGCCGCCTCCGTCGGTCATGTTGTGGGTGGCCAGATGGTCTGCCAGCAGCTTTTCTGCGTCTGCCGAGATGCCATCGAGCGTCTGTTCCAGAAGGTTCGCAAAGTTCGACGGCAATTCCGGCGTCGGATATTCAGCCAGGGCTTTGCGGTCCACGATCGCGGTAGCCTGTCTGGCCGCATCGACTTTTTGCTGCTGGGTCGCGATCTGGCTGCCGATATCGGCCGTCTCCGGCAGTGCAATGAACTGCTCGAGCTTCATGCCTGCCGGGATGTGAGGCTGCACCGCCTTCGCGGCATTGCTGATCTCGCCGGTCAGGGTGCGGCTCTGCTGGGCCAATGTGGCATCCTGCTCAGCGAGCTTGACACCTTGGCTGCCGATGATGACGCGGTACAGATTGCGCTTCTGCTCAATATCCACCACGTCGCCGGAGTGGACATTCTCTGCCACAAACACACCGTCAAAGATAGCGACGGCCGGTCGCGTGGTGGTCCAGGCCTGTTCGTGAAACCGGATCGGGCCAGTATCGAACAATAGTAAGCGGTAAGAGCTCCCACGTTCGCAGTGATCAGCGGGCGCGTGCGTAGCGGATCGGCATCCAGTATTGGCGCAGCGCCTCGACGGCCGCTGGGATATCGAGGTGGGCATTGCGAAGAAAGTCC
>NZ_JBVAPG010000361.1:0-2439 GCF_055413685.1 Bradyrhizobium sp. LeoA1Lang
GTCCCGTGCAACAAAAAGCACGGGGGTAGGACCACAGGTTCAACCGAAGCATTCCGGCTTTCCCTGCGCGATGGTGTTACGGCTTACTTCGTGCTCTCCCCGGTGACCGGGCTTTCTTGCCACCGTCGTCCGCGGCAGCTCTTGCTGCTCGCGTACTTAGCGCCAGCGTCGGGGCGCCAGGACCACACGACTTCGCCGTCCACGCGTGCCACGCTCGTCAGTCGTGACACCCGCGTCCACCGCATCTCACCGCAACGTTCGTGACGATCGCGACCCGCCCCTCATTCGGGTGAGACGCGCGGAGTTAAATCACTGATTTGCCCGACGGCGAAAGCGGAATATTTTTCGCGACAGGGATGGACAGACTTTCGACTGATTTGCCCGACGGGCACTTTTTGCATAGCTCAAGAAAATTGCTGACGTGTTTGGAACGTCGCCGCAAACGTCCGGACAGTGGGATATGACGGACTCGATTTGCTCACATCGAGTTCTTCGCATTTTGGACCCAAACCAGAAGTCCGGTCTGCGACGCCATGCAGACGCTACCGCGATCTTTTACGAGGGCTCGAAGATGTTGTCGCGGTCCACCGGACCGCTTGGCTCGTCGTTCACCCTCGCCGCAACCTCGCCGCGCGGACTTCACATCGAGCAGCGAACATAGGGCATTTCCACCGGCACCGGCTGCTTGGAGCTGAGGGTGATCTTATTTTCTCCGGAGATTTTCACGTCGAACTCTACGTCCGAAACCGCGACCCCGTCCGAGCACGACGCAATCATTCGCACATTCGATCCGTCATCGTGCAACGACTTGACAGTGCATTTCTCAAATGTGCCGGTGATCTGCCTTCCCTGCACGATTATGCCGCCCGCGTGGAGATCAGCATCTGGCTTGAAAGCAAGCCTGTTATTCTCTTTGGTAAACACGTCACCACAGGCCGAGGCGTCGATCGTCCAAGCTCCGTTCAAATCCGCAGCCTGGGTCGCGGCCGATAGCGTGACGAGAAGGACTGACAGCACCAACCGATTGAAGGTTCTCATGGAAACTCTCCGTTTCGGATTTCTTGCGCAGCATCCGAGTGCGACGAGTTGGCGGACCTTTCGTTGATCTAAGTCAATAGGTTCTGCGGAGCACTTGTCTCCTCCGGCCAGCCCGCCGTACCGCGCGACATCTTTCGCTTTTGTGCGGCAGCGCAAAACGTGTAGAGATGCGCGACCAACGAAGAACAAGCTCAAAGGGAGGCACGACTTGAAACGACTGGCCATGATTGCCGCTGTGCTCGCGATGGTAAGCTCAGTGGCCTCCGCGCAGACCTATCCGGCCCGGCCCATCACCCTGCTGGTGCCGTTTGCGGCCGGCGGGCCGACCGACACGGTGGCGCGGATGACGGCGCAATCGATGTCGAAACTCCTGGGCCAGACCATCATCGTCGAGAACGCCACCGGCGCCGGCGGCACCATTGCGACCGCGCGCGCCGCCCGCGCCGAGCCCGACGGCTATACGCTGCTGGTCCATCACATCGGCATCTCGACGGCGGCAACGCTATACCGCAAGCTGCCCTACGACACCAAGACGGCGTTCGCGCCGATCGGCCTCGTCACCAACGCGCCGATGACCATCATCGCCCGCCCCGACCTGCCGCCGAACAATCTTGCCGAGCTGATCACCTACATCAAGACGAACGGCGACAAGATGACCTTCGGCAATGCGGGCCTCGGCGCCGCCTCGCATCTCTGCGGCATGCTGTTCATGACCGCGATCGACAAGCAGGTGCTCACCGTGCCCTACAAGGGCAACGCCCCCGTGATGAACGACCTGATCGCAAAACAGATCGACCTCACCTGCGACCAGACCACCAACACCACAGGCCCAATCGCCTCCAAGCTCGTGAAGAGCTACGCCATCACCACCAAATCCCGCCTCGCCTCCATGCCCGACCTGCCCACCGCCGACGAAGCCGGCCTGAAGGGCTTTGAAGTCGGCGCCTGGCACGGCCTCTACGCGCCTAAGGGCACGCCCGACGAGATCGTGCGAAAACTATCCAAGACCCTGCAGGAAGCCCTGCGCGACCCGGACCTCGTGAAGCGCTTCAACGAGATCAACACCGAGCCGGTGGCCCAGGACGAAGCCACACCCGAAGCGCTGAAGGTCAAGCTGGTGAGCGAAGTGGACCGGTGGAAGCCGATTATTGAGGCGGCGGGGCAGTTTGCGGATTGAGGGGGCCTCGCGACTACGCTCACCGGGGCCACGATGACGGACCGCTCGCCGCTCACCGAAATTGTACTGCACCAGCTTCACTACTTAGGTTTGACTCCTAGGGTGCCGTCCGAAAAGCGGTTGGAATTGAAAGTGGCGTAGTCTCCGGGGTGATCAACCTCGAATCACCCGGCGTTGACGCGCCGGGCTGGAGACCACGCCATGACAAGCGTTACCACGAAGGC
>NZ_JBVAPG010000362.1:0-2414 GCF_055413685.1 Bradyrhizobium sp. LeoA1Lang
ACGGCTGGCAGACCCTCGCCAGCAAGCCCATTGCTCAGCCGGTTGATCTTGCCGCCTGAGCAGATATCATCCGTTCACCGGAGACTCGCGACGGACAAATTCCAACCAAGTTCGCGACGGCACCACTTTTACGAGAAAAAACGACAAAAATATTACCTGGATCAAAACCATTGTCTCGGGGCATGATCACTCGTGCAAAAGCACTTTATCGTCTGAGCTCGCCGGATGACTATTTGGTACCAGATGACCAAATAGTAGCCGAGGTGAAATCCGAGATCCCGGGCCTTTTGCTGGCGATTGTTATGGCAAGGCCGAAAAGAAGCTTTTCCCTTCTCCTAGGGCGCGATGTGAATGTCCTTTGGGATAACATTGGTAGTGTTGACCAAAGCTGTCTTCACTTTTTCGTTCGGATGTTGCAGGAGCGCGAACTTCTCAAGTTCCCGCCGGACGGTTTTGAGTTGCACCAACTGGACCCCGTTAATGCAGGACGGAGCTGGTGTTCAGGCGCCGATTACGAGAAACTTTTTTGTGACGAGATTATTCTCAAGCTAAAACCAGGGGACCTTGTTATTCTGAACAACCTAACTTGGGCGCATGCGGTGAACAATTGGACATCGGCACCGGGCACTCGAAGGATAGCCGTGGCATTGGCCTAGCGTAGTCCCTGACCTGAGCCCCTGAACTTCCGCCAAAAATGGGTAGAATCCGTCCACCTTGAGGGAGACGGAGATGAAGCAGTCGAGGTTCACGGAAGAGCGGATCATTGCGGTGCTGCGGGAGCACGAGGCGGGATCGAAGACCGGTGATGTTTGCCGGAAGCACGGGATCAGCAGCGCGACGTTCTACAAGTGGAAGGCCAAGTATGGTGGCCTGGACGTATCCGAAGCTCGGCGCCTCAAGGTCCTTGCCGACGAGAATGCGAAGCTGAAGAAGCTGTTGGCCGAGGCGATGCTCGACAACGCCATGCTAAAGGACCTCAATTCAAAAAAATGGTGACGCCCGTTGCAAGGCGGCAGGCTGTGGCTCACCTTTGTTCGAGTTTTGAGGTCAGTCAGCGGCGGGCGTGTGAAGTGATTGGGGCTGATCGTTCCTCGGTGCGTTATCTCAGCCTTCGGCCTGACAACGCGACCATTCGCGTCCGGCTGCGCGAGTTGGCGTCGGTGCGCCGGCGCTTTGGCTATCGCCGTCTGCTTCTCATGATCCGCAGTGAAGGCGTGCTTATCAACCACAAGAAGCTGAGGCGGCTGTATGCCGAGGAGCGGCTGCAGGTTCGCCGGCGAGGTGGACGCAAAAGAGCTCTCGGAACACGGGTTCCGATGGAGTTGCCGCAGGGACCGAACCAGCGCTGGTCACTGGATTTCGTCAGCGACACGGTGACCGACAGCCGACGCTTCCGTATCCTGGCTGTCGTTGATGACTTCACCCGGGAATGCATCGCATTGGTGGCCGACACGTCGTTGTCGGGGATCCGGGTGGGTCGTGAGCTCGATGCCGCGATCGCCCGACGAGGCCGCCCAACGATGATCGTCAGCGACAACGGGACCGAGCTCACCATCATGGCCATCCTGCGTTGGTCGCAGCTCACCCGGATCGAGTGGCACTACATCGCGCCGGGCAAGCCGCAGCAGAATGCCTTCGTGGAAAGCTTCAATGGACGACTGCGCGACGAGTTGTTGAACGAGACGTTGTTCTCGTCCCTCGATCATGCTCGGGAGCTGCTCGCCGAATGGCAGGACGATTACAACACCGTTCGTCCGCACAGCGGGATCGGCAACCTGCCGCCATCAACCTACGCCAGGCTAACAGCGTCCGACATGCAACGGGACGGGACGCTGCGCTGTGTCGAGGGCTCCGCGCCCCGTCCCGTTGCATCACCGAGCCACACAGGCTCAAATGACCAAAGGATTCTGCCCATCGCTGGATGACCTTTGGGGCTCAGGTCATCCCCACTTTTCCTGAAAGTTGAGTCTTGCTTCAAGGGTGCATGAGCAGCATCCCTGAGCGACAGCGATTAGCCTGACGAAGGAGTGACCTGCCACTGCTTTTCATCCAGCGGCAGTTAGAGTCTCGGGGTTTTTGCAGCGACACCGAAGTTTTGCAGCGAGACCGAAGTTTGGACCACTCAGAACTAGAGTTTTGCGCCTCTGTCACGTTGGCGGGCTGGTTGCGCCGACGTGGGTGTGCAGCAAAATCGGTCGTCGATTGCCGATTGCCCCATGGGGCCGTTCTTCATTGTAGTATCTGCGCCAAGTCTCCACTTTTTGCTGGGCGTCCGCAAGAGACAGGAACTAGTGGTCTATCACAGTGATTTTGACTCTTTGGGGGTGGCTGGATAGGCGCGGCCGAGTTTGGCGCGAGCTTTGTCGGTTGTGAACATCCATTTGATTCGGGCTCGGGTTTTATTTCGCCGCCGT
>NZ_JBVAPG010000363.1:0-2374 GCF_055413685.1 Bradyrhizobium sp. LeoA1Lang
TCGACAACACCAGCTCGACGGTCTGGCGCTTGTATTCTTCGGTAAATGACCGACGTTGACGTTCCATTCAACACCTCCGGGCTCAATGAGCCTACTACAGGTGTCCACTCATTCGGAGGAGGTTCAGGACACCGACACAAGCCAGCTCGGGTTTTTTTACGGTAACCGTCACCGACAGCGCCGCTAGTACTGCATCTGCGACCTATCAAATCCCGGTCGGTGGCGATTACACGCTGCCGGCTGCGACCGTCGGCGCAGCCTACGATCCCCGCCGGCTGGCTGCCGACGGACAACCCACTCCGACCTCGGGGAGCATCCCTCCGGGGATGACGATAACACTAGAGAGTGTGGTGAGGGTTATTCTGGGCGGTACTCCGCAACAGGCCGGGACCTACGTTTTCTCTTTCTCGAACGGGTCTCGCTACACGCTCGTTGTGAACCCGCCTGCTAATCTGACGCTCTCTCCTGCCGCGGGAGCGCTGACAGGCGGCACGACCGGCATCGCCTATAACCAGACGGTAACAGCCTCGGGCGGGACCGCGCCCTATACCTATGCGGTCACCTCCGGTTCGTTGCCGAGCGGTTTGCTGCTCGATCCGTCCACCGGCAAGATCAGCGGTACTCCGACGGCGGCAAGCAATTCCAGCTTCACCGTTACAGCTACGGATGCCAACAGGATTACCGGGTCGGCAGCTTACACGATCGCCATTTCGACGTCCGCCGCGTCGTTCACGTTTACGCCTCCGGGCGGCAGCCTGCCGGAAGCCATGGCGGGCGAGGAATACAGGCAGTCAATATCCGCCAAGGGTGGCGCCGCACCACTCATCTACAGCGTCGCTTCAGGCGCTCTCCCAAAAGGTATGACCCTGAACATCTCGACCGGCGAACTTACCGGGCCGCTTGCCCCCACTGCTGCGCCGGGCAATTACACATTCACACTCCAAGTTCAGGATGGCCATGGTGCGATCGGTACGGCCGCATACAGCCTGAAGGTCAATGCACAGAAAGTCACCGTCACCGACCAGGTGATAGATGTGCCGGCCGGTTCGACGCCCGGGGACGTCAATCTCAATCGCGGCGCAACCGGAGGGCCGTTTACGTCAGCGGATATCGTTTCCGTTGAACCCGCCAATGCTGGAAGCGCCAAGATTACCCGCGGTCAACTGGCGCAAGCGGGCCCGGCGCCGCCAACAGGCTGGTACCTCCAGTTCAAACCCGATCCTGCCTATTCTGGCCAAGTGCGCGTGGGATTTCGTCTGACGAGCGCGCTCGGAGTCTCCAACACAGGAACCGTCACCTACAAGCTGAGTCACGATGCGCAGAAGGTGGCCCGGGATATTGATGCCCTGGTCCACGGCTTCGTACAGACCCGCCAGAACATGATCTCTTCCACGATCAGCGTTCCGGGCTTGATGGAGCGCCAGCAGATGGGGCGAGACAAGGATCCCGTCACGGCACGCGTGCTGCCGTCAGAAACTGGATTGACGCTCAACTTCGCCACCAGCCTCGCGCAGATGCAGGGTGCTCGCGACACCAAGTCTGGCGCTTCCGCGGCAGCATCCTTGCCTTTCAATCTCTGGATCAATGGCGCGATGCTGGCCCACAACCGCACTGAAAATGGCGGCAAGTGGGGCAGTTTCGCCATGGTCAATCTCGGAGCGGATTACCTGTTGACGGAAAAAGCTCTTGTTGGATTTTCGTTCCACTTTGACCGGATGATCGATCCGAGCAAGGAAGATGCCAAACTCACCGGCAATGGCTGGCTCGCAGGCCCATACGCGTCGTTCGAACTCGGCAAGGGCGTGTTCTGGGACACGAGCCTGCGTTATGGCGGCTCCGCGAACAATATCGACACGAGATTCTGGGACGGAACATTCGACACGAAGCGGTGGATGATCGACTCCTCGATCAAGGGGCAATGGAATCTCGACAAGGTGACCGTGCTGACGCCGAGGTTGCGAGCCGTCTACTTCTCGGAAAGAGTCGAAGACTATGTGGTGAGCAACAGCGCGAGGGATCAAATAGCGATCAGTGGCTTTGACGCGCGCCAACTCCGCGTCAGTGTCGGCGCAGAAATCGCGCGATCCTACTTGCTCGGCAACGGTTCGATCCTCACGCCGAAGCTTGGAGGGACGGGTGGCTATTCCGGCCTCGATGGTTCTGGTGTGTTCGGCACTTTCACCGCAGGTGTTTCCCAGTTCTGTGCGTCAAGTTCAGCAAAATCGGTCATGGGGTCCGGCCAAGCCATCCCCTCGGAGCCGCCGTCGCGCGGGGGCCCCCACCGCCCCGCGGGGGCGCGCCGGCGGCGCCGGGGGGGGGGGGGCCGACCCGTTGGGGGGCGGGGCCGCGGGAGGCCCCCCCGCGGGGCGGGGCC
>NZ_JBVAPG010000364.1:0-2369 GCF_055413685.1 Bradyrhizobium sp. LeoA1Lang
TCTGGAATCGACAAGGATCACATCAGCCATATCTTCGAGCCGTTCTTTACTACTAAGCGGGTTGGCGAGGGCACGGGGCTCGCCTTTGGATCAGCTATGGCATCGTGCGCGAACACGGAGGCGAGCTTCTTGCATCGAACGAGCCGGTAGGCGGCGCGACCTTCTCTTTTGCGCTGTTGGCAGCATAGGCGGTCGACGCTGACCGGCCCAGGGGACAAATCCGGACCGAGCTGCCTTTGGGCACTACACACGGATCCTGTGTGCGATCATTCAACGTTGCTACAAATGGACTGTTCCGCGTGGCGTCACTGGCTGTACCGAGGGGCTAGAGGAACTTCGTTCTGAGCCAAGAAAACCAGCTCAACCGGGGAATGGACCGAACTGCAAAGGGGCGGGGGTGCAGGTGGGGTTTTTCTTGCCGCGGACCATCCGGCCACCATAGAATACCCCCCTTGTTCAAAAACGGAGTGTGCCGACGTGGCGACAGGTATTGTGAAGTGGTTCAATGCAACAAAGGGGTATGGGTTCATTCAACCCGACAAAGGCGGCAAGGACATCTTCGTTCACATCTCGGCCGTAGAAAAAGCGGGGCTAAGCGGTCTCAATGAGGGGACCAAGGTGAGCTACGAAGAAATGACCAACAGGGGCAAGACGTCCGCTGAAAATCTAAGGGTGGGATGAGGAAAAGTCGAAACCCGGCCTAACCGCCGGGATTTTTCTTGTTTGCGGGACCATATCCGCGCTCATCAAGGTAAGCGCGCACGATCTTGCGGATCGCTTCCGCCCGGCTCAGGTTGAAACCATGGTCGCGCTGATCGGATATGAAGGCATCGAGATCAACATCTCGAACGTCGAACAAGAGATTCTCCAGTCCGATCACGCCGGCCTGGAGTCGTTTCGACATTTGGATCAGGCCCTCCTCGCTGAGCTTGATTTCCTCCTTCAGCTCGGCGAGCTCGCTTTTGACTGTGCTCTCATCGGGCTCGCCGTCGCGCATGATGTGGATTGTCAGCGCGGTGACAACCTCGGCGTTCATCGACTTGCCGCGACGCGAGGCCATGTCGGCGAGGTGCTTCCGCATTCCCTCCGGTAGTCGGACAATGATCTTGTCAGATTCCCGATTGGTGGAAGTATCGGTTCGCTTTTTTACTCTCGCTGCCATAGTTCCCCAGTGAGTGATATGGCACTGGGGTATATACCAGTTTAAGGAACGCATCCAGAGAGATCATTCGACATGCCCCGCCGTCCAGCCAACGTGAATCAGGCCGACGTGCAGCGGATCATCCGCGCATGCCAGCGAGAGAAGGTGCCCTTCCGTGTCACGCTGCAGCCGAACGGAGCTGCGGTGTTTGAGGCCCCGGCCGGTCAGGGCGAAGCATCGCCGGCCGAGACATCTGAGGACGTTCGGAAGCTGTTGTGACAAAGCCACCCCGATCCGCCCTGCCTCTGCCTAGGTATGTGGAGCGCAAGCCGCTCAGGAGCGGCGGGTGGGGTTATTTCTTCCACGTGCCATCGTGGGCCAAGAAGGCGGGCTGCACGGTGCAGAGCGAAGCGCTTGGTGCAGACTATGCTGCGGCGGTCTCTCGATGTGAGACCATCCTATTGCCCACCTTCGATGCATGGCGAACCGGCAGCGCGAGCATCTCTCCTACAACGTCGCAAGCCGCGGCCGCACCTGGAACACTCGATTGGGTGTTTGCGGAATACCGTTCCGACCGTCGCTACACCAAGCTCGACCCAAAGCGCAATCACGAAGTAGGATTCAAGCTGGTCGGCGGCTACATTCTGAAGGATGGCAAGCCTCTTGGCGAGAAACGCTTGACTGCGATCGATACAGCCCTAGCCGACGATCTCTATGAGAAGCTGCTGGTCCTCAAGGTCGCCAAGGATGGCGTGGTTGTTGAGCGGGAGCGTCGCACCACAGTCAATCTGCGGTCGCGCTTGGAACATCTGCGCGCGACGCAATCCTGGTAAGGTGCCGCTGGTCAATCCGTTCGCCAAGATGGGTCTGCAGGGCTCAAGCCGCGAGTCACCGACCGCGACCTATGAGGAGCTGGTCACGTTCCGCGCCAAGGCGGTGGAGCTTGGCCTGTCATCGCTGGCGACTGCTGCCCTGATCGCATGGGAATGGCTGCAGCGAGAGACCGACATATTCGCGACGTTCGACGTCTCTCACTATCGACCGAAAGAGCACCCCAACATGGTGCGCGTGATCGATGAAAAGACGCGCGCGGAAAGCTGGGGAGCTATGCGGAATTTTGGGTGATGAGGTGATCAGGCGGCGTGGTTTGCCGGCATTTGGATGACCTCGATGCCGTCGTTGAATCTGACACCTGCGATGACCTTCGGCAACTGATTTGTGCCTTTGA
>NZ_JBVAPG010000365.1:0-2365 GCF_055413685.1 Bradyrhizobium sp. LeoA1Lang
CCGGGGCCCGGTCGTCGCGCTGCGCTACGCATGGCTCCGCGCGCCGCCCTCTCACCGCAAAAACCCAACCCAACCCTGTTCGCTGAGAGCCTTGACTCACAAAGCCCCATATGAGGGTGGGCAAAGCCTCGTAGGGTGGGCAAAGCGCAGCGTGCCCACCCTTCTGGCTCGAATGCGGATGGTGGGCACGGCGCTGTCGCGCCTTTGCCCACCCCACGCGATCGCCGTCATTCCGGGGCGCGACGAAGTCGCGAGCTATGATGTGCAATTGCACATCAGAGTATCCATCGGGCGGCAGACCAAGTGGATGAATGGATTCCGGGCTCGCGCTTCGCGCGCCCCGGAATGACGAGGCAGAAGGGACTACACGCCCGCCATCATCACGTATTTGATCTCGACATATTCTTCCATGCCGTGATGCGAGCCTTCGCGGCCCAGGCCGCTCTGCTTGACGCCGCCGAACGGCGCGACTTCGGTCGTGATCAGGCCGGTATTGACGCCGACCATGCCGGATTCCAGCGCCTCCGCGACGCGCCAGACCCGCCCGAGGTCGCGTGAATAGAAGTACGATGCGAGGCCGAACGGCGACTTGTTGCACATCGCGATCACGTCGGCTTCATCCTTGAAGCGGATCACCGGCGCGAGCGGGCCGAATGTCTCTTCCTGCGATACCAGCGCATCCGGCTTGACGTCGGAGAGCACCGTCGGCTCGAAGAAGGTGCGGCCGAGCGATGAGCGCTTGCCGCCGGTGACGACCTTGGCGCCGCCCTTCACCGCATCCGCAATGTGCCGCTCGACCTTCTCGATCGCTTCCATGTTGATCAGCGGCCCCTGCACCACGCCTTGCTCGGTGCCGTCGCCGATCTTCATGGCGGCAACCTTCTTCGAGAGCTTCTGCACGAACTCGTCGTAGATCTTGTCCTGGGCATAGAGGCGGTTGGCGCAGACGCAGGTCTGGCCCATGTTGCGGTACTTCGAGACAATCGCGCCCTCGACGGCGGCATCGATATCGGCATCATCGAACACGACGAAGGGCGCGTTGCCGCCGAGTTCCAACCCGAGCTTCTTCACGCCGACCGACGACTGCCGGTACAGGATCTTGCCGACCTCGGTTGAGCCGGTGAAGCCGACAAAACGCACTGCCGGGTGCTCGCACAGAACCTTGCCGATCGGCGGCGCATCGCCGGTGATGATATTGAACACGCCCTTCGGCACGCCGGCCTTCTCGGCGAGCGCCGCCAGCGCCAGCGCCGACAGCGGGGTTTCGTTGGCGGGTTTCAGCACCACGGTGCAGCCGGCGGCGAGCGCCGGCGAAACCTTGCGGGTGATCATCGAATTCGGGAAGTTCCACGGCGTGATCGCGCCGCAGACGCCGATCGGCTGCTTGATCGCGAGCAGCCGGGCATCCGGCCGCTGGGTCGGGATGGTCTCGCCATAGACGCGGCGGGCTTCCTCGGCGAAAAACTCGACATAGGCGCCGCCGATATCGACCTCGCCCAGCGCCTCGGCCAGCGGCTTGCCCTGTTCCGAGGTCAGGATCAGCGCCAGATCCTCGCGGTTGGCGATGATCAATTCGAACCATTTGCGCAGGATGTTGGAACGCTGCTTGGCCGTCAGCTTGGCCCAGGCCGGGAACGCGCGTTCCGCGGCCTCGACCGCCTTGGTGGCGTCATCGGCGCTCATCTGCGGGATCTTCGCCAGTTCGACCCCATCAGCCGGATTGTTCACGGCGAAGACAGACATGCCGACCCAGGCGCCATCGATGAAGCAGCGGTCGCGCAGCAGCGAGGGATCTTTCAGGCGATCGCGAAGCGAGGTTCCTGATTGCGAAGCGCGTGCGGCAACGGGCGGGTTCATGGCGTCACTCCTGAAATTTTCTGGGCGTATCGCCCAAACATAAGTCGAAACCGGTCGCAATGCATCGTCCGCTGAAGGCGGACGCGTCAAGCAATTTTGCGGGGGTGCGGGAGCCGCCAGCGCGTTTTCGAGCGAAGCATGCCCGCGGACTTGATCCGAAGGTAGACACCGGTTCGCTGCGTAGACTTATCTGCGCAGAAAACGCACCAAAACTAGAATCTAGAGCTTCGGTTCTGATTCAATCAGAACCGAAATGCTCCAGAGCATGATCCGGAAAAGTGGACACCGGTTTTCCCTCGCGACAAACGCGAAGCGTTTGCGCGGAGATCATGCTCAAACAAAGAGCTAGAGCGGGATGACGTTTCGAAGAAAAGTCATCACGCTCTAGGCTGTGTGGACTCTTGGGATTCTCAAATCAGACGGAACGTGATTCAAGGCTTTCTTTTAGGAGGAAGCCTTGGGGGTTCTGGATCGGCTCGTTCTGAACGACACGCAATGGGACCGTATC
>NZ_JBVAPG010000366.1:0-2275 GCF_055413685.1 Bradyrhizobium sp. LeoA1Lang
ACCTTTGGGCGTCAAACGCGCATTCTTGTGGCTGTTCATCTGGTCTCTCCGGGGAACACTGAAGCTTCGCAACCTCAGCTTCCTCGGTTCGGACCAGATGGACAACCTCCTGAAAGACCACATCTAGCTCTTTGTTTGAGCATGATCTTTTTCGGAAAACCGGTCTCCACTTTTCCGGATCATGCTCGAGCGGTCCCGGGTTACGCTGACGCTTCACCCGGGCTACGAGGACCAGGGCAGTCAGGTGCTGCTGCCGGCTGCGGTCGCGACGACGGGCAATACTTCGGTGGCTCCGGGGTCGGGCGTCTCGTCCTTCCAGCGCACCGAGCCGAACGGACGCTCCAGCATGCGGCGCACCCGTATCGGTTCGGGGCCGAGATGGAAGGCGATCGCCTTCAGATGCAGTTCGCGCTCGGATTGGGTGGCGCGGTTGCGCTGACGCAAGTAGTCGAGCCAGGTCGGGCAGTGATAGCGCTCGGTCCACAATTCGGGATCGGCGATGTCGCGCGCGATCGACCAGCCATACGCACCATTGCGCTGCCGGCTGAGCTGCACCTCCAGCATCACATTGTGAAAGGCGCGCGCGTTCTCTTGTGCGACGCGGTACTCGATCTCGACCACCAGCGGCCCGCTGCGCGGCGTGAGCAGCATGCGGACCTCGGGATCCGCGAGCATTTCGGTGGCGTCCTCGTTGCGAGCGCCGACCGGCGGCATCCGGAGCCACAGGCCAAGCAGCGGTGACAGCAGCATCAGCCCCGCGGAGACCAGGAGCGCGATCTCGACGCCGGCGACATCGGTAAGGCGGCCCCAGCCCCAGCTTCCGATCGCGATTCCGCCCGCGATTGCAGCCTGGAACGCCGCCAGCGAGCGGCCGGCGACCCAGCGCGGCGCCGAGAGTTGCACGCCGATATTGAACAGCGCGATCGCCATCATCCAGACCGCGCCGGCCAGCACCAGCGCCGCCGCGGTCACCACCGGCAGCTTGCTGATCGCAACCGCGGCGATCGCGCCCGCCATCGAGATCGCGCAGACGCGCACCGCCGCCTCGCCGCTCATCCGCTTGCGCACCTCGCCGATATTGAGGGCGCCGAGCACCGCGCCCATCCCGAAGGCGCCGAGCATGATGCCGTAGGTCTGCGCGCCGCCATGCAACAGGTCGCGCGCCACCAGCGGCATCAGCGCGGAGACCGAGCCGCCGATGATGCCGGTGACCAGCGTGCGCGTCAGCACGATCTTGATCGACGGCGAATGATTGATGTAGCGCATGCCCGAGACGATGGCGCGGTTGAGCCGCTCGCGCGGCAGCCGCGACGGCTCGCTGACGCGGTCTTAGAGGAACAGCACGATCAGGAGCGGCAGATAGAACAGGGCGTTGAGCGCAAAGGCGGCCACCGCGCCCGCGGCTGCGACCACGATGCCGCCGATCGCCGGCCCGAAGCTGCGGGCGATGTTGTAGCTGATGCCGTTCAGCGCCACCGCGGCGGGCAGCGTTTCGGGCGGTTCCTGTTCGTTGACCGAGGACTGCCAGGCCGGACCGAACAGCGCCATGCCGCTGCCGACGATGAAACAGAGCGCGAGCAGGATATTCGGGGTCACCAGGTCGAGCCACGCCAGCGCGGTCAGAACCGTGGCGCCGGCCAGCGCGATCAGAAGCGACACCATCGCCACGACCCGGCGGTCGTGCATGTCGGCAATGGCGCCGGCCGGCATCGAGATCAGCATGACCGGCAGCATCAGGGCGGTCTGCACCAGCGCCACCTTGTCGGCCGCAGATGTCATCTGTGTCATCGCCCAGGCGGCGCCGACCCCCTGGATCAGGATCCCGAGGTTGGAGAGCAGGCTCGCCAGCCAGATGCGCCGGAACACCGAATGCCGAAGCGGCGCCAAGATGCCGTCGGAGGCAGGGCTCGGGCGTCGCGGCGATGCTGTCATGGTGGTTCCGTGGTCCTTGGTTGGCTGCCTGATTCCGGCAGCCGAGTGATGCCCGTCAAACGCCCGCATTGTCCAGTCGTCATGCTGTCATTTCCATTCCGCAAAAACCCGGCTTGGGAGCGAGGAGCGGGCGGCGAGGTAACAAATGCGCGTGTTCGGCGAACTCTCCCCGAGAACGCTGTTTTACGTCTTCATCACCCCCGGATGGAAAGGGTAGACTAGTGGTTCATCACAGTGATTTTGACGTTTTGATACCGAGCCATTCGAGGATCGGCAAGTTTTCGGGTGGCAGGAGAATCTCGATGCTTCGGGGAACGCCGGGCTGACGGCGAATGAAGCCGTT
>NZ_JBVAPG010000367.1:0-2242 GCF_055413685.1 Bradyrhizobium sp. LeoA1Lang
CGACCCGGTCGGGTCGACGCCGGTCCTGGTCCGGCTGCACACCGGCAATTTCCGCTTCGCCTCCGCCAAGGACGACGGCTCCGACCTGCGGTTTGTCGCCGGCGACGACAAGACGCCGCTGAAGTATCACGTCGAGAAATATGACGGGCTGCTCAGCGAGGCGCTGATCTGGGTCGCGGTGCCGAACGTGCAGCCGGGGGCCAAGGCCGAGATCTGGCTCTACTACGGCAACAAGAAGGCGGTTGCGGCGGCGGACGCCAAGGCGACCTACGATCCCGACACGCTCTTGGTCTATCACTTCAACGAGCGCGGCACGCCGTCGCTCGACTCCTCGGTGTGGGCCAACAACGCGCAGAGCGTGGGCCAGCCGGCCGAAGGCGCGCTCATCGGCAATGGCGTGCGGCTGACCGGCCAAAACCCGGTGACGCTGCCGGCCTCGCCGTCGCTGACGCAGGCGGCGGGCGCACCGTTCACCTGGTCGGCCTGGATCAAGCCGGCGGCCGCGCAGCCGAACGCGGCGCTCTACAGCCGCCGCGATGCTGCGGCCGGCAATGCGCTGGTGATCGGTCTGGACAATGGCGCGCCGTTCGTCGAGGTGACCACTGCCGGGGCCGCGCAGCGCAGCGGCGCCGGTGCGCCGGTCGCACCTGGCACCTGGCATCATCTGGCCGTGGTTGCCAGCAACGGCCAGGTCACGCTGACGCTCGACGGCAACGCTTACGCGTCGGTCGCCGCCTCGTTGCCGGCGCTGAACACGGTGGCCCTGATCGGAGGTGACACGTCTGCAACCTCCAGTGCAACTCCGGTCGCCCAGGCCGCCCCGTCCGCAGCCGCGCAGTCCCCTGCTGCGACGGCTGCGGACGGCACCGCGGCGCCGGCCGCGGACGATGCCGCCGCTGCGCCCGCGCCGGTTGCGGTCCCGGCGATGGCGGGCTTTGCCGGCGACGTCGACGAGCTGCAGATTGCGAAGATCGCGCGATCGGCCGGCTTCATCAAATTCGCCGCGATCGGGCAGGGCCCCGACCAGGCCAAGCTGATCGCCTTCAGCGTCGATGAGGAAACCGGAAGCTGGCTGTCGGGCTACTTCGCGGTGATCCTGAAGTCGGTCACGCTCGACGGCTGGGTGGTGATCGGCCTTTTGGTGATCATGGCGGCGCTGAGCTGGGTCGTGATGGTCGACCGCACCGGCTACCTGAACCGCCAGGCCAAGGCCAACGCAGTGTTCATGAAGCACTTCCGCGCGGTCGCCGACGATCTCACCATGCTCGACCGCGGCGAGGATGCCGATGTCGCCACCCTCGGCGGCCGGCTGACGGCGGCCGATGCCAAGGCGATGAAGGCCTCCTCGCTCTACCGCATCTACCACATCGGGGCGCAGGAGATCCGCCACCGCTTCCGCGGCGGCGCCGCGCCGGTGTTGTCCGGCGCCTCGATCGCGGCGATCCGCGCCGCGCTCGACAGCGGCGTGGTCAAGGAGATCCAGCGATTGAACCGGCTGATGGTGGTCCTGACCATCGCGATCTCCGGCGGTCCGTTCCTCGGCCTGCTCGGCACCGTGGTCGGCGTCATGATCACCTTCGCGGCGATCGCGGCCTCCGGCGACGTCAACGTCAACGCGATCGCGCCCGGCATCGCGGCGGCGCTGGTGGCGACCGTCGCCGGCCTCGGCGTCGCGATCCCGGCGCTGTTCGGCTACAACTACCTGATCTCCAAGATCAAGGATCTGACAAGCGACATCCAGGTCTTCGTCGACGAGTTCGTGACCAAGATGGCGGAGTTCTACACCGCCGACCGGCCGGATCCGATCGACCACCGCATGGCCGCGGAGTAAACGGCGATGCAGCTCCAGAGCGACTCCAAGCCGTATGACGACATCAACATCACGCCGATGTTGGACCTCGCCTACGTGCTGCTGGTGATCTTCATCATCATGACGACGGCGACGGTGCAGGGCCAGAAGGTCAACCTGCCGAAGGCCTCGGCCGCGCCGTCGCTGGCGACCCAGACCACCAAGGCGATCACGGTCGCCAATGACGGCAAGATCTTCCTCGACACCATTCCGGTGACGCTGCCCGAGCTCGAGCAGCGGCTGGTGCAGCAGAAGGCGCTGACGCCGGAGTTTCCCGTGGTGCTGCGCGGCGACGCGCAGGCCCAGTACCAAAGCGTGATGGACGTGCTCGACCTGCTCGGCCGCATCGGCCTCAACCAGGTTGGACTCGCCACCAAACCGCTCGTGAAGTGA
>NZ_JBVAPG010000368.1:0-2084 GCF_055413685.1 Bradyrhizobium sp. LeoA1Lang
CCGCTCCGATGCCACAAACGCCCGCAAGAAGGACACGCGGGAGAAGATCGAGCTCGGCGGCCTGATCGCCAAGGCCGGGCTGCGCTACGAGAAGCGTGCGCTGCTGCTGGGATTGCTGATCGATGCCTCGGACCGTTTACGCGGCAACGAGGCAGAACGCGAGCGCCTGATGGCCATCGGCGCGAAGACGTTCGGTCATGAAAGCAAATAGAATCGCGCTGGCGATCGCGCCGGCCGTGCTGATGGCTGGCACCTGCCTTGCCCTCACCGGCATCGAATCGTGGCTGTCGAAGTTCGGGGCGAGCCCGAACGCGCGCCTGGTGCTCAGCCCGATCGGCATCGCCCTGCCCTACCTCATGGCTGGGCGATCGGCGTGGTCTTCCTGCTCGTGGCGGCCGGTGCGACGGCAATCCGCTCCGCCGGCTGGAGCGTCGTGTTCGGTGGCTTGCTGGTGGTCGCGATTGCCGCCTCGCGCGAGATCGCCCGTCTGCATTCCTTCGCCCATGCCCTGACCGGTGGAGACCGGCTTCTCGCCCATGCCGATCCCGCGACTGTCATCGGAGCGACGATCGCGGCGCTCGCCGTCGTGTTCGCTCTGCGCGTGGCCATGAGAGGCAATGGCGCCTTCGCCGCCGCTGAACCGCGCCGCATTCGGGGCCGGCGCGCCATCCATGGCGAGTCGGACTGGATGGCGATGACCGAGGCCGCGCGGCTGTTCCCGGAAGCGGCAGGGCTGTCCGGGGAATGAATCGCTATGTCGCAGTGCATGCTCGGCAAAACCGAGGCAAATCGGCGTTTCTGGTTGTCGAGACACAGAAGGCCGAGCATGCGATTTCGCGGTAGCATCTTTGGAAGACTCCTTGAACCGATCAATCGACGGCGGTTTCAGACAGTTGTGGATCGTCTGGGCGGGGATGCCTACGACAAGTCGTTCAAGTGCTGGGATCACCTGGTGGCGCTGATCTATGCGCAACTGAGCGGTCACAGCAGTCTGCGCGGGCTGGAGGCGGGGTTCAACGCCAATGCTCAGCACCATTATCATCTGGGGACGGGCAAGCTGTCCCGCTCGACGCTGTCGGATGCCAATGCCCGACGCCCGGTCGGCATTTTTGCACAAACCTTTGCGACCTTGTCGGCCATGGCAAGCCGGCAGCTGCGGAGCGAGGGCAACGAGATGGTGCGCCTGATCGACGCCAGCCCGGTCCCACTCGGCAAGGTTTGCAGCTGGGCGGCGTGGAACGGCCGCATCCGCGGCATGAAGCTGCACGTTGTCTACGACCCCAAGGGCGATGTCCCGAAGTGCGTCGAGGTGACGCCCGCCAACGTCAATGACGTCGAGATCGGCCGTCAGGTTCCGATCCAGGCCGGCACGACCTACGTGTTCGACAAGGGATATTGCCACTTCGGCTGGTGGCGGAAGATCAATGACAGCAAGGCTTTCTTCGTCACCCGCCCGAAGACGAGCATCCGTCTTCGGGCGGTTACGCATCGTGCCCTCCGCAAGCGCAAGGGCGACGGCTTCGAGATTCTCGCCGATGATGAGGTCAAGCTCGTCAGCAAGGGCGCCTCCCGACTGCCGATCCCGCTGCGCCGGATCAAGGTAAAGCGACAGAACGGTGGCAAGATCACGCTTCTGACCAATGACCTTGCCCGCACCGCGGTCGAGATCGCCACCCTCTACAAGAGCCGATGGCAAATCGAGCTGCTGTTCCGCTGGATCAAGCAGCACCTCGATATCCGCAAATTCCTCGGCACCAACGACAATGCCATCCGCCTGCAGGCGCTCGCTGCGATGATTGCCTACCTGTTGTTGCGCATCGCCGCACGGGCCCACTGCATCAAGATGCTCCCACTCAGGCTGGCCGAACTGATCCGACAGTTCCTGTTCACCCGTCGAGTTCTCGCCGCGATCAACAAGCCGCCACCTATCAACCCCAGTAAGCCAAAATCGCCAGTTTGATCTTCCCCCGAAAAAGTGGACGGGTTTAAGCAGCTTTTAGCTCCATCTCGATCGGCGCGACATATCCGATGGCGGAATGGAGCCTCGTTCGATTGTAGAAGCCTTCGATGAAGGCGAAGATGTC
>NZ_JBVAPG010000369.1:0-2070 GCF_055413685.1 Bradyrhizobium sp. LeoA1Lang
GAGAACGACAAGCTCCTGGTGATCCTGTCGCAGTACAAGCGCACGATCTTCGGTCCCCGGTCCGAGACACTGGATCCCGGACAGCTATCTCTCTTCACCATCACGGCGCAGGCGGCTGGTCCCGCCGCCAACGACGACGTGACCGGAGGCAGGCTGCCTGATGGAGCGGAAGGCCGTGGAAAGCGACTGGCGCGACGCAACCGGGGGAAGCTTCCGGAGCATTTGCCGCGCATCGACGTCGTGATCGATATCGAGAGCCATATCTGCCCCTGCTGCGGCGAGCGGCTGCACAAGATCGGGGAGACCGTCAAGGAAGCCTTCGACGTCGTTCCGATGCAATACCGGGTCAAGCGCATCGTGCGTCCGCGCTATGGTTGCCGGGGATGCCGCCAGGGTGTGCTGCAGGCGGCCGCGCCGGCCCAGGCGGTCGAGGGCGGGATGGTGACGGAAGCCTTACTGGCCCACATCGCGGTGATGAAATACGGTTACCAGCTGCCGCTGTATCGGCAGGAACAGATGTTTGCCGCGCAGGGCGTCGCGCTCGACCGTCAGACGCTGGCTTCGTGGATGGGCCGCGTCGCCTGGTGGCTGAGGCCGCTTCACGCGCTGTTGCGCGACACAGTGATCTCCTACCCGCGGCTGTTTGCCGATGAGACGCCGCTGCCGGTTCTCGATCCCGGCCGTGGCAGGACCAAAGTCTGCCAGTTCTGGGCGATCGCCACCGATGACCGGCCGTGGGGCGGCCCGGCACCGCCGGCGGTGGTCTACGTATTTGCCGAGGATCGCAAGGCGATCCGCGCCAAACAGCTGTTCGGAGACTACCAGGGCATCCTGCAGGTCGACGGCTATGCCGCCTACAAGGGTCTGATCAAGAACGGCGGCCGTCTGGTGCAACTCGCATTCTGCTTCGCGCATGCGCGGCGGAAGTTCTGGGACGTTCACGTCGCGACGAAGTCGCCGATTGCCGCGGAAGCGCTGCAACGGATTGCGATGTTCTATGCCATCGAAGACCGTATCCGTGGTCTGCCGGCGGCGCAGCGGTCTGCGGTTCGGCAAACCGAAACCAGGCCGCTGATCGAGCACCTCAAGCCGTGGCTTGAGGCACGACTGCTGGAAGTCTCGAAGAAGTCTGGCCTTGGCAAGGCGATTCGCTACACCCTCAACCATTGGGAAGGCCTGACGCGCTTCATCGATGACGGGCGCATCGAGATCGACAACAATACGGTCGAACGCACCATCAAGCCGATAGGGTTAGGAAAGAAGAACTATTTGTTTGCGGGCAGTGAAGGCGGCGCCGAGACCTGGGCCATTCTCGCGTCGATCATCAACTCGGCCAAGCTGCAAGACATCGACCCGCGGCATTATCTGACCGACGTTCTCGAGCGCATTGTCTCCGGACGCACCAAGATCAATCAGCTGCACACATTGCTGCCGTGGACATGGAAGGCCGAGCGCGATGGTCTGGAGACAAAGCTCGCCGCCTGATCAATTTGACGGCAGGGCGTCGGGAACTTCCTGCGCGTCGCTGGTGTCGTCATAGATCTCTTCGCGGATCACGCGCAGCGTCACCTCGTGCAGATAGACTTGCAGCGCCCTCTGCAGCTCGGTGAACTCCGGCAGCAGGATCTTGTCAACGAAGCCCCGTGACGCGCGGATCATCACCGTGTTGCGTCGCTGGCGGTGGTAACGAAACGGCCGCAGCCCGTATCGACGGCAAAGCGCCAGAAACAGCTGCCGCGACCATTGGTCGGGAAGTGAGAATTGCTGCTCGATCGGTGGATCGTGGCGAGCGAGCTCCTCGACCCGGGCACGCACCCGCTGCAGTGCGGCTTCCGCCGCCAAGCGCTCACCAGCAGTTCCTGCACCCGCGAACAACGCCTCGATCTTCCGAAGCTTCTCGCGCAGATGCGACTCGCTGGTCATTCTGATCCCCGTCGCCCCCTTCAGAGGTCCCTTCAGAGGGGAGCACCCAATCATCGCCCAGCGGCAGCGTCAATCACCCCGATCGGGCAATCCAAAGCATTCCGCGCAAGTCAAGGCCGGGCACGGCGATCCTCTCGTGACGCTCAC